>DATKWR010000925.1:0-5293 GCA_035529475.1 Sedimentisphaerales bacterium
TGACTCCGGAGTATTCGACCTCGCACGCATCGGCCAGATGTCGACCATCATCACCCGCCGCATCTACCGGCAGGGCAACTCCTTTGTCTGCTCGGTGTCCAACTTCATTCTTGAACGCGTCGGCGTCGGAATCGGCGACTCCCTTTCCTTGACGATGATCTCTGCAAGTGCCTTCACCGGTACCGCACGCACCGCCGCCCAGGTCAACATGGACAAAGCTCAGGGGCGCACTCCTTACCGCAAGATGGAGCGAGCTAACGGCGATTGCACCCGCACAACTTAACCGCTCTTCAAAGGGAAGCCGGATCGTTCGAGGCATAGCGGCGATCCGGTTCCAACTCAAAGCACTCTCAGCTAAACAGTTCAACGCGGGAGAGAAGCTTCGAAGGAAGCGTCATCACCTCGAGCTGAGAGATCCCGAACGTGGATTTGCGATTGGCGCGGATTCTAAACTGTCCACGTTTATGGCCACTTCCGTAAATCCATGACACCACAAAAACGCCTGGTGTATAATCGCGATCGCGATCGCCAGCACTCGGGACCGCGATCGCAGTTTTTTGCGACTGCGATCGCTAATCGCTTTCGTCATGGCGATTGGTGTTACCTAAGGATTCAAGACCAATTGGTTGCAACAATTGCGCGCGATCGCGCACCACACACTTGGCAACATGATAAGAAGAGAAGAGAAAACAAACGCGCCACGAACTGAAGCCGAACGTGACGCGCAACCCTACTTCAGCAACCGTTGCTAGAAAGAAGGTAAAGATACTGGCGCACCCACTAGAACACCTGCAGGATAAGAAGTCAAGGCTTCGCTGGCTTGGACGGATCATCAGGAAGAAGAGAGAGAACCCACGTTGCAACAACGATGATCGCCTTCACGATCTTCTTCCACGGCCATCCAAGTATAGAGAGCGTCATTCGCCACATGCTGCAACGTAATATAAAAAAAGGGCGGAACCACTATTAAAATCTGGTGGGTGGTTTGAGATGTTGAGGCGCTAAACAGTGTCGTAGAGTAGAGGAGGTAAGTCGAAGTTGGGGCGGTGTGTTATGTTGCGCCGCGTAGGGCGGCTCGGCGAAACAAGTCCGTGACAATTCAGGCGGGACGAAATGTCAGGGCGCGTGAGTCCGCACCTCCCAACCCAGGCGCGTGTCGTTAGTGATCAAACGCGGTGGCACTTTTGCCGGTGCTCACCCACAGCAGAGAGAAGCCGCCGGTAAGTGGTAGCCCCCCAACCAAGACCCGACCCCGTTTATATATCGTCGGCGAAGCGCCTCCTCTTTCCCTCCCGCGCTCCCGTTCGCCTCCGACTTCGCAAGCGCTCCGCTCCGGCTCTCTCCTTCGGCCAGACCCCTTGAGCCACTTCCCAATTTCCTCTGGCCTCAGCGCGCGGGCGCCCAGACCCCGGCGGCTGTTAGTGTGTGGGTGAGCCCCGTACTGTGGCGGCGGGCAGCGGTCCGCGGGCTCACAGAGCGATGCGCGAACTCCCGAACCCTGTGCGTGCTCGCAGCCCGAGTCCTCCCTAAGCATCTTACCCCTGCTGCTCGCACCCCCGCCAGCGCGCCGTCTGTTCGCTCCTGCCCGCTGTGCCCGCCGCCTCTCCCGTCCCGAGCGTCCCCTCCCACTGTTGAACACCTCGGTCTGTCATGCCTCTTGTAAAGGGGGGGCTGCCCTCACCCTACGAACGTCACCGCCTTGAGTAATCAGATTTAACTTGACAAACAGTATACCGACCCCACGTATTACATGACAGGACAACAACCTACACAGAAGGAGCCACCTAATGGCCAATATCAAGTCCCTCGATCGCATCAACTCCAAATGGCAGCGCGTCACCGCCGGCGCGACCGCCGAGTACGAAGAGGGGGTCCGCAACCCAAAGGCCGACTGGAAGAACGAGACAGTCGCAGCCAACGCCGCATATAAAGCCGGCCTCCAGAAATCAATCTCCGCCGACAGCTTCAAGAAGGGCGTAGAATCAGCCGGCACCACCAAGTGGCAGGAAATGGCCATCGCCAAAGGGCCAAGTCGTTTCGCCCAGGGCGTCACTCTCGCCGTCGACGCGTATAGCGCCGGTTTTGCACCTTACCGCGCAATCATCGCCGGACTCAACCTGCCGCCTCGAGGACCGAAAGGCGACGCTGGAAACATTCAGCGCGTCGCGGTCGTAGCTGCGGCACTACACGCCAAAAAGCTAGCCGGAGGCAAATAATCCATGCCAGACGAAAACAGCCACGGATTAATCGTCGCCGCCGCTGGACAAGTGGCAGCCGGTGAACAGCTTCTTGGCCAGGTCACCCTCCCCGCAGATGGCCCGTGGATTATCCACAACATCTTCGGCCAGATCGTTCCCGTCACGCCCACTGCTGCAGAGGGTGTTGGCGGCTACATGCTTTTCCGGTCCGCCTCCGGCGACATCGACCCCAACCCCGCACCTTGCCACTGGCCCGTAGTCTGCAATAGCGCCACGCTCGGCGCTACTATCGACCAGGCTGTCTGTCAACTCCATATGTACGACGTACTCTGGCAGGCACCAGGGCGCGCCACCATTGACATGCTCTTCAACAACGTCTCGGCGGCAACCGTTGCGCCTCAGATCGTTATGGGCATCCTCTTTGGTAAATCTGTGCCGGAGAAAAAACGCTTCCTCTTCTGCGACTCCGTCACCGTGCAAACCAACTCGGCAGCAGACACCGCTGTCGGCACGATCACACTCGCGGAAAAGGCAACCCGCATCACCGGTATCTGCGGAACCATCTTCCTTGACGGCGTGCTGGTCACCGTTCAGACACTGTTAGGATTCTTCCGCCTCGCCTCCGACGACATCGATCTGGTTCCCGCTCAGTACCCATTCCCGATGGCCTTCGGCGGAGGACTCGGAGCGCTGATCAACGGAGCCTCCGCTCCCAAGATCGATTTCATTCCCGTTGACATTCCGGTTGTCGGCGGTGCCCGTATCAATTGCTTCGTTGACCTCAGCGTTGCAGTAACCAATAACGCACAGGTGCAAATCTTTATAGCGTACGAGTAACCTTGTGGGCTTTAACCATCGCACCATCGGCACGGACATTTCCCCGCTGGTTCGCAATGTACATTACGAACTCGAAGCGGTAACGCTAACCACTGTAGGGCTGTCGCTCCGGCGTCAGCCCTATGCGATGCCGTCACTTTCTTTCTCCCTCGGATTAACCCCTCGAGGAGATGAAGACGTCGAAGTCTATCAGGTGCTGCTGTCTGGTCTACTTTCGCCAGCTGACGGACTTGTCTGGTCGGGATCCATCCGGATCCGCGACCTCACTTACATGGTGCTCAATTATATTTCGACTCAGCCGGTATTCGTATTTCTAACCTGGACGACGACAAACTAAATTATGACCAATCTGCCTAAGTTCAACCAACTCGCGTACACCTACGAGCAATTCCTCGTCCCCGACGATCCCTTCATCTGGCCGAAGGTATTCCAATGCCCCGATCATCGCATTGTACTGCTGTCCAACATACAGGCCACCATCACGATCGCGGCACCTGGCACAGCCTGCCAACTCGCTATTTCCATCGGCGCGGGTCCGCTCTATCCTTATCAGCATTGGTTCCACCCGACATTCGCGCTGCCATCCATCACCCAAACCAATATCCATCCCGGACCCTCCGACGGATTCACACCAGGGACGGACATCGACGCCGACTTCACAATCCCCGACCACCTTTACCTTTTCGCCCTCGATATCCTCACACTCTGGCTCGGCGATCCCACCAATCCAAACGACATCACAAACCTGACCGTCACCGGCCGCAGCTGGATACTCTGAAAGGTTATCATGCCTGTAATTCCACAAATCATGCAAGCCCCAGAGGATCGACCTCTGGTCAAAATCGTCTACGACACCATACCGCAGCCGGCAGCCGGAACGAATCTCCAGCTTACCGTTCCGGTCGGATACCGACTCGAACTCAAAACCTTAAATTGCTCCGTCGTCACCGACGCCAATATCCCCGACCGCAACCTATTCTATGCCATCCACACCAACGTCGGCCCCGTACTCCACTTCCTGCAACCCTATCCCTTCGTCAATGGCGAAACCAGGAATCTCTCCCTTGCCACTCTCCCCTTCGCTATCCAACACTCCTTCGCCATCATGTACGCCCTCTGGCCATTCCCAAATGGCCTCGTACTCGAGGAAGGATCAACTCTCACAATCGGTCTCCTCAACATCCAAGTCGGCGACCAGTTCTCCGAGGCTCCATACATGGCACTCTCCCAATTCGTTGCCGAGTAACCGATGATAAACCCGATTCACATTCCGGCGGAGCTTATGCAGCGCGAACGACGCGCCGACTTCATCGCTTGGATTGCCAACATTCCTATCGACCTCCACTCCCGACTGCACTGGTACTTCTGGTGGCTCGATGTCTGGCACCTCTCATATACAGCCGATGAAATCGACTCTCTCAGAGTCAAGGAGCCTGCCGTTGTCGACACCACTGCCGAATAAGTACCCGCACCTACTACAAGAAGACGCCGATCTGTGGAATGACTACCAGCTCATTTATAGACCTCCGCACCCTTCTTTCCTTTATGATGTCGAAGTCGGACCAGGCCGAGACCCGGGACCCGACTTCGAAGACAATATCAGAGAGATGGCGATTCACTTAAGCAAGCGCCGCCTTGATGTTGTCGGTATCATGCCCGACACCATCGACATTTTCGAACTCACACAGAGCGCCGGACTCAAGGCAACCGGTCAGGCAATTGTCTACCGTCACCTCCTCACCGTCACCTGGTCGCTCACCGTGCCGGTCACAACGACCATAATCTGCCGGATCTGTCAAGACGACATCCAACCGGTGCTTTCCGCCCAGGGCGTACGTCTCATCATAATTCCACCCCTGCCGACCTCCTAGCATGGCCACCACACGACACAAATTCAACAATCCGACCATTAGACTGCCGAAAAACCGCGACCCGTGGCACTGCAACCATGCTCCAAATCGCCAAAAACATACTGCACAATTGTGCAATTCACCCTTTCCGAGGCATTCAGTAAAAGCTATCCCCACACTCTGTCAACAGGTTATCAACAAGTTATCCACACCGAACACCGTTCAGAGACATTGCCTTAACCCACATTTCCACAGTTTTGGCACTCCCTTATTATTAATCTTCTTCCTTATCTATTAGGTTGTATTCTGTATTGTCTATTGTCATACTTCGGTATGACAATTGACAATACAGGTTGACCGAACTTTCTGCTTGACTTCCGAAGAATTGTCTTGACTAATGACTTGTGC
>DATKWR010000926.1:0-33657 GCA_035529475.1 Sedimentisphaerales bacterium
AACGGATCCGCCGTGATCGTTGGATCGAGCAAGCACAGGCTCTTGTTGACGGTAAAGGGGTAGCGCAAGCAGAGGAGAATGGTCGCTAGTGGCATGAAACAGCCGTGTGAAGTGGTGGTTAGCATAGTCTTTGGCCTCGCAGTGGGAATAGGCCTTGTGTTGGTGCTCAACGGCCCCGGTGCCTTCGCTTTTCGGCGATCCGTGCAAGCGGGCGGCGCTGGATTGGCCGTGAACACTGCCGAGTCAGCGGACACGACCCCCGCATTCGAAACCCCGCCGGCTGGGTCCCTGCCTACCTCCACCCCTCAAGCGACTAGCCCTCCCGACGTCCACGCCGATGCCGCTCCGACACCCATTCCGCTCGAGGTGGGCGCCAGGAAAGGACCGGACATCGAGGACATGCTGCTCCTCCGCGATTCCACCCATGGTACCTTCTTTGATGCCAACTTGTGCAAGTTAGCACTCTACTATGGGCTCCTCTGCAAAGAGATCGCCCTGGGGACTATTCCTCTGACGGATGAGGCGCTCAAGGACGAACAAGGGAACTACTTCAAGCTGATCGGTGTCAACGCCGAAACCCTGTTCGGAGACCCGCCCTCTCTAAGCCGAGAGGAGCTGGACGTCCTCCGCACGGCCATCGAAGCGAAGGGAGTCAATCTTTTCGTGTCCGGCGTGAAAGAGGGCCTTGACCGCACGGTTTTGTCTGAATTCACCGAGGGGGCGGTAGTGGGAGTAGCCAGGCCTTTGGATACCCAGAGAGACTGGATCGTTTCCTCTGCGGCGCCAGAGATAACCCGTGTGTTTTCCGGCCAGGTTGTCACGTCTACACCCGCAGCAGCGCAGGGCGACTTTGCCCTCACGCTCGGCCAGCAGAATTCGGTGACGACGCTCATCTCTTCGAAAGATGATACAGGGGCAACCTATCCCATCTTCGTGCGGTGGCAGAAGGGCGCGGGTTCGGTATTCGTAGACGCAAGCCGACCGCCCAGGAGCCTGGAAGAAGTTCCGCTCAGACAGATGTACTATGACCCCTCTTCTTTCTCGACCATCGTCCCGCTGATGCTCACTATGCGCTATGCCCTGGGCAACGAGGCCTGGCACAACACCCACAACTATGCCAACCTGACGATCGACGATCCGGCGCTAACCGAACCCTGGCAAGCGCTGAGCTACACGGCCCTGCTCCAGGAGATGCAGGCCCACAACTTTCACACGACCATCGCCTTTGTGCCGGCAAATCGGGACAAATCGCGGCCTGAGGTTGTGAACCTGTTCCGCGCCCACCCAGACCGGTACTCGCTGGTTCAACACGGGAACAACCACGACGGGTACGAGTTCTACAAGTACAGCGTATCCGAGGACGACACATACGACGGGCAGAAATACCCTGCGAGGCCTCTCGCCGATCAGAAAGCCGACATCGTAGAAGGCTTGGCGAGAATGGCGGAGCATTCACTACTGACCGGCATTCCATGGGACAGGGTGATGGTCTTTCCCTACGGCATCTCCCCAGAGCAAACGTTGGTCTCGTTGAAGGCAAACAACTACCTGGCTACCGTCAACGCCCAGGACGTTCCCCTGGACGGCACTCGCCCTTCCGATTGGGACTATGGGATGTACCAAGCCAACATGGACTATGGCGATTTCCCAGTGCTGACGCGGAGGCATCCGGGCACCTATTCGCCCTTTCGACCCGATCTCCGGCCTTTCATCTTTGACCTCTTCTTAGGAAAGCCAGCACTGTTTTATTCGCACGCATACGAAGGAAAGGAGCTTTTTGCATCAGGGATCGATGCCTTTGATCCCGTCGCGGACCAGGTCAACGCCCTGCCCGGTGGAGTGGAATGGCGAAACCTGGGATACATCATCAGGCATCTGTACCTCGAAAAGACAAACGACGATGGCAGCATGGATGTCAAGATGTATGGGAACGACTTGATCGTCAGCAACGACTCCGGCGAGGCAAGGACCTATCACCTGTTCAAGGAAGAGACTCTGAATGTCCCAATCGCCAGCGTGACCGTGAATGGCTACGAGTTCCCCTATCGGGTGAATGGGAGCTATCTCACGCTGGATGTGCGTATGCCGGCGGATTCCTCTATGAAGATCCTCATAAAGACGAGGGCTTGGACAAAACCATGATTTCATCAAACGATTCCTCCTGCCAAAATCCATCTGTAAAGCACATTCACATGAGAGAAGTAGCCAGAGCCGTTATCCTGAGATTCCAGAGGAACTTCAGGCTCTTTCCTCGGGATTTCTGTCTAATATCAGGCGCACCTCGTACAGGTACCACAGCCCTTTGGGAATGGCTTCGTCATCAACCCGGCGTTTCGGCATTCTTTGAATCGCGCATATTGGTCAGCACCCATAGGCTTATGGAGGAGATCTACAGATTTCGGAATCTCGAAAAAGACGGCGCAATGATTGTCAATTTGGCCCGCCAACTTGTGCTCGGCTATTACTCCAATTCCAGAGTCCTCATAGGGAAGCGACTACTAGTGGATAAGGAGCCTCTAGAGCCAATCGCTTTTCCGTCAAGGGATTATGAGCAATTCCTTACTAGTGTGAGGAGGCTGTTTCCAGAATCCAAGCTTCTTTTCACTGTTCGCGACCCTATCGGTACTATTTGGTCGATGACGAGACGGACCTGGGGTGAGTCTCTGACAAATGCGGAATCCAGGGAATTCACTATTGAAGAGTACATGGAGAATTGGTGTTCTTGTGTGGATCTCATATCGCAATACAACACCGATCCACAGACCTATATAGTTCAGTTTGGGCGACTAGTCAGTGATCCAGAAAATGAATCAAGAAGAATATTGGGTTTCTTGGGTGTGCGCGGGGGGAGTTCATTTCAGCCACGCCAGACAAAGGGAATTGGCTTCAGTAATGAAGAACGAGAGAAAATCTTGCGTGGGGTCCAGACGCAGCTTGAGTTGCTACATTCCCAAGGAATATCGGAGTTATCATAGTACCAAGTATGGAGATCCTCGTTCAATACGGAGTTCAAGTCAGTTTTTTACGCGTCAACCCAAGTTTACACGAGGTTCTGCCGATCTGCACGATCTCCGTCCATTGTGAACGTCACTGGGCTAGTCGACCTTGTGGGAGTTCTGTCGGGTTCAGGCGAGACGAGACGAGATGCTAGCGCGACGTATCAGACAATCATTCGGACGTAATAGTCTGCTACTCCAGATAGTAGTGGGATGTAGTTTCGGTCTGCTGTTGGGTATTGCGGGCCTACGGCTTTCGCTGCTTCTAGTGCTAGGTGCACTGGGAGCTGCTCTTTTGATCTATGCCGTGCTCAAGAGGCCGGAGATAGGCTTGTTGGGAATTTTGATTGCTACGTCGAGTATTGTGTTTGAAGATCAACTGCCTCTACTTTCCTTGGGCGGTATAAGTTTGCACATCCCTGATCTCCTGCTTTTGTCTTTGCTTGGTCTTATTGTCTTACGCTGGTTGGTGGAGCCGGAGTTCAAGATCGTACGCACACCGCTCGACTGGCCGCTCTTGATTTTCTACGCTGTGACGCTGTTATCGACTTTTATTGCGATCCTCAAATCATCTGTGGAGGCTCAAACAGCGCTAAGGGCGACCCGGGTTTTGTCTTATTACCTGACCTTCTTTATTGTCACCAATCTGGTGAGGGACCGCCGCCAACTCAACTTCCTGTTGAATAGCCTTTTTCTTCTAGCGACCATTGTTGCCGCGGCAATGATCGTGCAATTCTTGCTAGGCGACTCGGTACAACTATTACCCGGCCGGGTTGAGACCTTGAACACTCAGGGCACAATGTATGAGGACATTACGCGAATACTCCCGCCGGGCTGGCCAATCGTACTGGTTTCATTTGTTGCAATCTTCTGCATCCAGGTTCTAGAAGAATTCAAGCCACCAGGATGGCTGAAATTCCTTCAATGTGGCTTATTGGGCATGGCGCTCTTGGTAACTTTTCTCCGCAGTTATTGGGCGGTGCTCATCATGGTGTTTTTTCTCCTGGCGTATCTTTGCAGAGGATATGACAGGCGAAGGCTTATCGGGTGGGGTTTGGTGGTCATATGCTCGGCAGCCATGATTCTTCTGTTCGTAACCAGCGATCCAGAGTCACGGGCGGCGAGGTTGGCGGGCGCATCCTTTGATAGGTTGGGCACACTTGCTAGCAGCGAGACGTTTCAGGGTCAAGACAGCTCGCTAAACTGGAGAAAGATTGAAAATGGATATGCCTTTTCTACAATCGCGTCACATCCATTGATAGGCCTGGGAATGGGTTTCACATACAGACCTTGGGATCCCAGACTCGACGTGCCAGGTTCTAACTACGATTTCAGGAAACATATTCACAACGGTCACTTATTGATTCTGTTGCAATCGGGTCTACTTGGGTATCTCGGCTTTATGTGGCTCTCGCTTGCCTTTCTAATGCGTGGGTTTAGATATTGGCGGAGTATCGCCAACGACCGGATGAGGGGAGTTGTGTTAGGTTTCACCCTCGTTTACCTGGCAGTCTTGATTGCTGCATGGGTTAACTCGACATTTATGCAGTGGCGCTGGACCCCAGTTATTGGAATCATCATGGGTACCAACGAGATTATTCTGAGCAAAGTCGGGCCGGAGGTGCCAGTAGCATGATCAACCGTTCAAATCTCCCTAAAACCCATATTGGATCGATTCGAAAATCTCTACCTTTACCTCTGAGAAGAGCCTACGGTTGGGTGAAACGCCAATGTTCTCCCCATTGGCTTTGGGACACCAAAGAGTTCCAGGAATACTTTGACTTTCTTCAAAAGAGTGAAGGGTGGTCTTTGGAAGAACTCGAGGCTTATCAATTAGAGCAGCTAAAGGAGCTGGTTAAGTTTGCCTATGAGAAGGTGCCCTATTACCAACGCTCTTTTAGAGAAGGGCGCTTGAATCCTTCCGACATCAAAACCCTAGATGATCTGCAGTTGCTACCATTAATTACCAAAGAAGAAGTGCGCAACCATATTGATGAGTTTATTCCCGTTGATGTTGATCGTTCCAAGTTAAGAAAGTGGGTCACTGGAGGTTCCTCAGGAATTCCCTTAGGCATTTATTTAGACAATTTCTACAGCTCAATGATTGAAGAGGCGTTCAGTCTGCGCCAACGGGTGTGGGCTGGTTATAAACAATACGATCGGAAAATAAATCTCACACGTGCGGCAATTGGAACCTTTTTCGCTAACAGGTGTTGGGATTACAACAATGACGAAAATGAAATCATCCTAAAGTCCCATGATATGAGTGAAGAAAATATGTTTGAGTTTGTTGACGTGTTCAACAAATTCAAACCGCTTTTCCTAGTTGGATACCCATCCGCATTAGAGATTTTTTCAAGGTTTATCAAAAGAAACAATTCGGTTCTCCCACCTATAAAAGCTATATTCAGTGGATCAGAAGCCCTTTGGCCAGGACAGCGATACCTTATTGAATCGGCCCTGAAGAGCAAGATCTTCTCAGGATATGGCATGTCGGAAAGAGTTGCTGATGCCATTGAATGTGAACAACATTGTGGCTATCATATCAACATGGAATACGGGATCTTTGAGTTACTTGATACGAATAATGAACCTATCAATAAACCAGGAGCATCAGGGTCTGTAGTGGGTACAGGGTTTCATAATAATGTCATGCCGCTGATTCGGTATCAGATGTTTGATGTGGCAGTCTATGCTGAAGGGAGGTGTCCTTGTAACCGACATTCACCCCTCATCAAGAATTTTATGGGACGGTTCCGTGAATATTTCGTAAGCAAATGTGGCAAACTGGTGCCGCTTCAACTGGTTTGGTCCGGAAGACACCCAGTCTGGTCTAAAATTCGGGAGATGAAATTTGTTCAAGAAAGGGAAGGAAAAGTTGTAGCCAAAATCGTGCGAGCTCCAGGGTATTTGGATGGGGAGGTTGCCAAAGAATTAAGGGATCAAGTGGGAAAAGTCTTAACCGAGGAGGAATTCGATATTCAATTTGAATTTGTAGACAGCCTGCCTCTTACCCAACGAGGTAAGCTAAATTTTCTTGACCAAAAGATTCCTTTGGACTTTGAAGATATCACGAATGCAGGTTTTTGATGAAGAATGACTGACCAGCCCAAACACCTTGATGCTACATGCCACCGGTTGTTGGGCAAGAGGATGAGAAGATATCAGGCACACTAAAATGCTTGACAAATGATCTGGCTACTTTTCTGCCTTCCAAGCTCTTACTAGTGTTACACGTTTCTTTCCACCTGGCCAGTATGTATTTGTGCGCTGGCTACAGGCGTGTCCGATCTGGTTGTCTCTTTACCTGAGAACAGGTTTTGAAGAGGCAGGGGAATCAACAGGTGTTAAAAAGATTCGTCAAAGACATGGCAATCTATTTGCCATCACAATTCTTACCCGCTATCACTGCCTTTATCACGACTCCAATCCTGACCAGGCTGTTCCTTCCGGCCGAGTATGGTTATTGGGCGCTGGCTACAAGCGTATCTGCGTTTCTGGTTGCCCTGGCCGTTTCGGGTTTTGGCAGCGCCGTGTTACGCTTTTACCCGGCTTATAAGGCCCAATCAACGTTGAATGTCTTGTTTGCAACTTTGGGTATCTCTATTACCGCGGTCATCACCATTGTTGCGGGGGTCAGTTACCTGGCTCTATTCCTGCTCAAAGAATTTCTACCCTCCGCGTTGGTTCAACTTCTGCCTCTTGTCATCTTAGTCTTCGTTGCCGAAAGCATTTTCACTGTTTTCATATCGTTAATGAGAGCACAAGAACGCAGCGGATCATACACTTCCTTTCAATTGTTCATACGTTACGGTGGTCTTGCGGTTGGCCTTCTATTGGTTGTAGTTTTAGGTTTCCGAGTTGAGGGCCTCTTGTGGGGCACCTTTCTCACCCTTGTTCTGGCGCTGCCTTTCCTGATCTTCCTGACTACCAGGGGGGTGGGCATTCACCCACAGCACTTTCATGTTATGGATGCCCTGCAAATGTGGCAATATGCCTGGCCACTGATGTTGGGGAATGTAGCTATGTGGGGGCTACGTGTGTCGGATCTATTCATCATCCGGTCATTCTGGCCGGAGCGTGACGTAGGGTTATACTCGGTATCCTATAACATCTCAGCCAAGAGCATCGAGCTCCTGGTGGCGTTGTTTTTGCTCAGCGTGTCCCCGTTAATTTTCAATACCTGGGAAAGTGAGGGGCGGGAGGCCACAGAAAGAACCCTGACAATGGTCACCCGTGTGTATCTCCTCCTGTGCCTGCCGGCCGCGGTTGGTGTGAGTATTCTCGCCCGTCCTTTTGTGGCCTTGCTAACCGCTCCCGATTACTACGAAGGATCCAAAATTGTCGGATTCGTGGTGTTCTCTAGTTTTGCCTGGGGACTGTCGAACATTGCCATGATGGGCATAGCCATAAAAAAACAAGCACGTCGACTCGGCGCCAACCAGATTGTTGCTGCCTTCACCCATATTGGTTTGCAACTGCTGCTGGTCCCTCGCTTCGGCTATGTAGCTTCAGCGATCTCTACTCTGATCGGCTACACCGTCTTGCTTGTCCTGCAGACGCTGGCTTCCCGGCCATACCTCACTTGGCGGTTTCCGTTCAGAACGTTGCGCAACGTTATGGCGGCTTCGGTTGTAATGGGACTGGTTGCCTGGGGCATATATGGAATGTCCCACGCCTGGAGCAAAGTATCACTTGCATATCTCTTTCTGAGCATCATTGTGGCAGTGCCTACCTACGTTGTCTGCCTCTGGTGGTTGGGTGAAGTAAAGCCAGAGGAGAAGCATGCGGTCTTGCAGTTATGGCATAGAGTGACTGGTGAGCAGCATGTCTAAGTCTGCATCACAATATTTTCAGCGCAGCCGGGAGTTAGGCCCTTTGGGCACACTGCGGCGTGCCTGGGTACGTATTCTGAACGAACTCGTTGTATGGGGCCAGTCGCTGTGGTGGGGCTGGAAGGCGCACCGAGAGATGAGCGATGCCGCCTTGCTGGCGCGCACAACCGGCGGCTGGCGCTCAGTGGAAGCCCTGCTCGACCATCTGGCCAGCCGTCCAGCCTCGTCCTTCTTGCTGCAGCATGAATCGCCGCAGGAGACCGCCGCTCTCTTGCATCATGATTATCCGGAATATGTTTCGACCGCGCTCGCTGCCGCCGATGCCGCCTGCCGGAACGAGCTTTCTCTGCTGGGTCAGGTTTTTCATTTCCCACAGGGCATCGATTGGCACAGCGATCCCATTACCCGTTGGCGATTTCCTCTCTTGCACCGGAGTCGGATAGGCCAGTATTTTGGGGCTACGCGCCCGGTTGATCTCATACTTTTCTGGGAGCTCAACCGACACCAGCACTTTATAACCCTCGGGATCGCTTATTGGCTGACCGGCAATCAACAGTACGTGGACGCTTTCTGCTCCCAGATCCAGAGTTGGATCGAAACCAATCCACTGCAACACGGTGCCAATTGGTATTACCCTCTGGAGGTTTCTATTCGCATTCTTGCTTGGGCCGTGGCTTTTCAGTTTTTTCGTTGCTCATTGGAATTCCGAGAAAAGACTGGCAAAGCCTTCCTAAAGAGTTTGTGGCAGCAAGCTGATTTCCTGAGCAGCCACTTGCAGACTACGAGGAGTGATGTTCCGAACAACCATATGATGGCGGAGCTAGTCGGCTTGGCACTCGTCGGGGCGGTCTTTCCAGAGTTCCGTGCAGCGGCAGCGTGGCGCGAAACTGGTCTACGCTTGCTCAACCAGCAGGCAACTGCACAAACGCACACTGACGGTGTAAACAAGGAACAGGCAACCGGGTATCACCGTTTCGTAGCCGAGCTGCTACTCCTGGTAGTGGCGCGTAGTCGCCAGGGTGCGCTGCCGCACGCGCCTATTCTGGAGAATACGCTGGAGCGCATGCTTGACTATGTGCTTTTCACCTTGACACCGGTTGGAACGGCCCCGCTGTGGGGTGATTCCGATTACGGACGCGCACTGGGTTTGGGACAACACAAAGACTTTTGGGACTTGCGCCCAATCCTGTCTGCCGGGGCAGCGCTGTTTGGCAGGGCTGACTGGAAATTTGCGGCTGGCCGCTTCGACGAGGAAGCATTTTGGCTCTTAGGCTCTAACGGTTTGGATCTTTGGGAACAGCTTGGCATTCGGCCGCCCGAGCAGACATCGCGAGCCTTTCCGCATGCGGGCTTGTACGTCATCCGTGATGCGTGGGCGGCAGACACGGATGTCGCTTTCTTTCGCTGCGGTCCGTTCGGCTTGGGAGGCGAAGGACATTGTGCCCACGCTCATTGTGATCTTCTCAGCTTTGTGCTGTGGGTAAGTGGTCAACCGCTGCTTGTGGATTCGGGAACCTACACCTACCACGGCCCTTGGAGGGATCATTTTCGTCTTACAGCAGCCCACAACACAGTGCTGGTCGATGGTCGCGATCAGGCGATACCCATGCCCAATTTTGACTGGCAGCAGATCTCCGAGGCAAAGTGTATCGACTGGACCGGAGAACGTATCATAGGGGCTTTGACTTATTCTGGCCAGGTGGAGTTTATTCGAGAGCTGGCTCATCCACGACCAGGTGTCTGGGATTTGGTCGATAAGTTTACCGGGCAGGCTGAACACAGTGTGGAGTGGTTTTTTCATTTTGCTCCTGGCCTGGATTTGGAACTTGATGAAGGAGAGCATACGCTTACCGTGCTCGAGGATGACCGGCCCTTCTTGATTGTACACATGTCGGATAAGGGGATACGTTCTCAGTTGAGAGATACCTGGTCTTCATACCAATATGGAGTTAAACAATGCAATCGAGAACTTTATGTGCATTGGCAAGGGGAATTGAAAGGCGAGGGAGTGTCGTTCCACTGGCGGTTCCAACTCGTCAATGAGAGACATTTGCCAAATAGAGAATCATATGTTGCAGCCAAGCGAAAGTAATGAGAGTAAAATGAAAAAGGTGCTGATGATTGCCCGCTCTTTTCCACCCTTCTTCCCCGTGGGATTCTCAATTCGGGTGGTCAAGTTCATCAAGTACCTGCCCGTGTTAGGCTGGTTGCCTGTAGTTCTTACTATCGACGACCAAAAGGAATGTGAGACTACACGCAAAGTGGGTAGTGAAACCCTGCTATCGGAAATCCAACCAGAAGTGAAGATCTGTCGCACAACCGCGGGCGAGCCGTCGTTAAAGTTTCTGGAAAAGGAAAGGGAATTTGGCCAGCGGAATTACCTGACAGCGATAATAGTGAAGGTTGTGGGTAAAACACGTCGTTGGGCCTTCCGGAATCTCTTATTGCCGGACTGGTACGTTGCCTGGCTGCCATTCGCTCTCAGACGGGGACGGCAGATTGTGAGGAGTGAAGGCATCGATGTCATCTTTGCCACTTGCCCCCCTCACTCTGATGCTCTGATTGGCGCATTCTTGAAACGATTAACCGGCAAGCCGCTCCTCCTGGATTTCCGCGATGATTGGATTGACACGCCCTGGTATCATTCCAAGCCCACTATCAGACGTATGATCGAGCGAAGGATGGAAAGCTGGGCGGTCAAGACCGCTGACAAGGTTATCCTGGTCACGGAATGGAGCAAAAACGCGTTCCTAGGCCGTTATCCCGCAGAGCCCAGTGACAAATTCGCTTTCATTTCCAATGGTTGTGATCTTGGGGATTTTGCTGTGCTGAATTCGATGACGACGGCGCCCCGCAACTCTAGGTTCACGATCGTCCATGCTGGGTCCCTAAACGTTTCAAAGTCTTGGGGACGCAGTCCCGCAGGACTCTTTCAAGCCGTCAACCACATTTTGCAACAACAACCAGATCTGACAGAGAAACTGACCTTGGTATTTGCCGGTGATCTCCCAGAAGAACATCGACGGATGGCTGAAGAAATGGGTCTTTCTGGCGTGATGAAGGGGCTGGGACATCTGCCACACGACGCGGTTCTTCGCTTAACCAAATCGGCCGACCTGCTGATGGCGATCAATTACGAGGGTTGGTCTACCCTGATCCCTGCCAAAATCTATGAGTACTGGGCGGTTGGCGGCCCGCCGATCCTCTTGCTCAGTTGTCCTGGCGCCGCCGCAGACTTCGTGGAACAGCACGCCCTTGGGCTCACTGCCGAACCTTCCGATGTAGACGGGATACGACAAGCTATCTTGACTATATATCACCAGAGTAAAACATCCGCGCCGCTGCGTGTCAGCACGACCGGTATTGAGGCGTATGCTCGTCAAGCATTGACCCGCAAACTTGCACAGGTTCTATCAACTGTATGTAACCAGCGACAATAGACATGAGACTGATATGCGAATTCTGATTATCGCCGATTATCTGCCTTATCCATTGATTGGAGGAGATCGAATCCGTATCTATAACCTTCTCCGCCGGGTTGCCAGCCGGCACGAAGTATCACTGGCCGCGTTTTTAGAGACACCGGATGATGCCGAGGGAGTGCCTCATCTACAGCAATTCTGCGTCAGGGTAGAAACAGCCAGTTTGCAGCGCCGTAGCCCTCTAGCCCATATGCCTGGTCTGTTTCGCTATGCCCTGGAGGGCAAACCGCCGGAACTCAAGTTCCTGCAATCTGAAGAACTCGTGAGCAAAATCAGGCAGCTTGTGTCCACGATAGATTTCGACATCGTGCAAATTGAATCGCGCATGGGGTTGTACCTTGAAACACTTCCCCGGAACCGGCGCTGTAAAAACATCCTGATGTTCCAAAACTTTACATCTCAGCAAGACCGCCGGGTCTTCAATATCGAACGGCGATGGAAAGTAAAAATACGCTCATTGCTAAATAGTATGGCGATGAGCCAATGGGAACCCCGCTACGCAGAGAGGTTTGACCGCTCCACAACTGTGTCCGAGATCGATCGGAACTTGCTATTGAAGGCCAACCCCCGTTTGCAGGTAGATGTGATCCCCAATGGTGTGGACACCCTGGTGTACCAACCTCTGCCGGCAGAGAACGCTTCACCCACCCTGCTGTTCATTGGCAACATGGGGTACCCGCCGTGCGTTGATGCGGTGCTGTACTTTTGCCGGGACATCTTTCCCCGCATTCGGCGCATGATCGGCGCAGTGGACTTGTGGATTGTCGGGAGGGATCCGCGGCCTGAAGTGGTGCAGCTCAGTGGCGACGGCGTGCATATCACGGGCCGCGTGGACGACGTAATCCCCTACTACCGGCAGAGCGCGGTATGCGTGGTGCCCCTCCGAGCTGGTGGGGGTACACGGCTCAAGATCTTGGAGGCAATGGCGCTCGGCCGGCCCGTCGTGTCGACGACCATAGGATCTGAGGGGCTAGATGTGGTCGACGGCGAGCATCTCCTCGTCGCCGATACCCCGGAGCAATTCGCCGAGCGAACAGTGGGTCTTCTCTCGGACCAGGTGCTTTATCGGCGTATAGCCTCCAGCGCCAGGCAGCTAGTCGTGTCCCGGTATGACTGGGATGTAATCGCCGAGCAATTGATGCGCATTTATGCTAAGATGATGGTGCCGCGGTGCACAAAGGCACCGCCGTTTGCCATTGGCGGAACTCGAGGAGGATACGATGGCCACGGATAGCATTACTTTCCGACCGAGAGAAGGTCCGCAAACAGAGCCGATGCTCGTCGTCAGCATAGGCATCATGGCCTATAACGAGGAGGCGAACATCGGCCAATTGCTGCGGTGCCTGCTTGAGCAGCAGACCTCTAGTTATCTGATCAAGGAAATCATTGTCGTGGCGAGTGGTTGCACCGACAATACAGAATCCATTGTCCGTGAATTCATCGGTCAAAACCAGACAATCAAGCTCTTGGTTCAGCCATGTCGGGAAGGTAAGGCATCTGCTATTAATCTATTCCTTCGCCACGCCCAATCTGACATCCTGGTCATGGAAAGCGCCGACACCCTACCTGAACCAATGACTATTCAGCGCCTCCTAGAGCCCTTTGATGATCCCGAGGTGGGGATGACCGGCGGCCACCCGATTCCTACCAATGACCCCCATACCTTTATGGGCTTCACGGCACATCTCATGTGGGAGTTGCATCACCAAATTGCCCTGCAACATCCCAAGCTGGGCGAGCTGGTCGTCTTCCGTCGCGTTTTTTATCGCATCCCCCGCCGCTCGGCAGTAGATGAGGTCAGTATTGAGGCTGCCATCCGGTGCCAGGGCTATCAACTGCGCTATATCCCGGAGGCCATCAGCCACAACCGTGGCCCCGAGACTGTGCGCGATTTTCTGAGGCAGCGCAGACGGATCTATGCTGGACATCTAAACGTGCGACATGGACAGGGCTACGAGGTATCGACAATGAGTGGGCTCCGAATCCTGTTCGCGCTATTGCGCACCTGGCGATGGGGCTGGCACCATGTTTTCTGGATACCCGCTGTAATGGGTCTGGAAGTTTACGGCCGCTTCCTGGGTTGGATCGACTATCGCTTCAAAAAGCGGGACCATGCTGTTTGGGACACGGCGTTGACGACCAAAAGAATTGTCGAATGATCCAAGTCTTGGCGAAAATCCCGTTCTGCATCCTGGCACGCCGATTGGGGTGGCCGACGATGATGCCTATCAATATCACCATCACTCCCTCGCCGCGCTGCAACTCGCGTTGCCTCACCTGCAACATTTGGAGAAAGCGCGAAGATGAACTCGCGCTGGAGGAATGGGATCATGTCTTCCAGAGTTTGGGCAGAGCGCCCTACTGGTTCACTGTCAGCGGCGGCGAACCCTTCATGTTCCGGGATCTTGTCCAGTTATGCAAGTCCCTGTATGAGCATTGTAGACCTAGCATCATCAATATCCCGACTAACAGCTTATTGAACAAGGTTATCGCCAGGAAAGTAAAAGAGATCTGCAAGAGCTGCCCGGAGGCACAGGTCATTATCAACCTGTCCCTGGATGGGGTGGGGACAAAGCACGATAACATCCGGGGTGTGCCGGGCAATTTTGAAAAGTTCGAGGAGAACTATTACGCTCTGCGTGAACTGGATTGCCCGAACTTGAATCTAGGAGTGCACTCGGTGATCTCCCAATTCAACGTCGACGATACACCGGAACTTTATGACTATGCGCTCGGCCTCAAGCCCGATTCCTATATTACAGAGATCGCCGAGCAGCGGGTCGAGTTGGGCACAGTCGGCCTGAACATCACGCCCTCGCTAGACAAATACGCTTGGGCTATCGATCAGCTCTGCGAGCGGCTGGATGCTCGTCAGTTCCATGGTATCTCCAAGATCACCGAAGCCTTTCGATTGCAGTACTATCAGCTTGTGAAGCGTGTCCTGGCCGAGGAAACGCAAATCATCCCTTGCTTTGCCGGCTGGGCCTCGGCCCAGATATACGCCAATGGCGAGGTGTGGCCCTGCTGTGTCCGCGCGGATAGCATGGGCAACCTGCGGGACGCGGACTATGACTTTAGGCACATCTGGTTCTCGCCCAAGGCCGATCGTATTCGTGCCAGCATTCGCAATAACGAGTGTCACTGTCCGCTGGCCAATGCCAGCTACACCAATATGCTGATGCATATCCCGACACTCGCGCGGGTCGGAACCAAGGTGGCGATGCAGTCACTCCCATTCACCAGCCGCCCAGCCGCTCCCAAGCCCGCTTCAACGCCGTCTATCCAGAAGGCATGAGTGGTTGAGGATGACATAGGAGGTCCAGGAATGCCAGTGCTTGTGACCGGAGCGACCGGATTGCTCGGCAGCCATCTGGTTGACTTGCTGCTAGAGCGTGGCGAATCGGTGCGCGCCCTCGTGCGCCCGGGCGAGGCCGTGGATCAATTGGTGCATGCCGGCGTGGACATTCGCTGGGGCGACTTGAGTGATCGCGCGTCGCTGCAGGCCGCGGTTGCTGGAGTGGACCGGGTGCTTCACTGCGCGGCGCGGACGGGTCCTTGGGGACCGCGGAGCGAATACGAGATTACCAACATTCGAGGGCTGGAGACGCTTATCAACGCGGCGCTGGACGCCGGCGTCCGACGCTTTGTGCACGTCAGCTCGATCACTGTCCTCGGCAACGACATGCGGGGCGCGGCCGACGAGGCATCGCCCCTGCGCGTCGAGCCGAACCCCTATAGCTGGTCCAAGGTCATGGGCGAGCGGCTGCTCGATCAGGCGATGCGGGAACGTCAAGTGCCCGTGACGATCGTGCGCCCTGGCTGGATCTATGGCCCGCGCGACACCGCGAGCTTTGCGCGTTTCGCGGCGATGATCCAGCGAGGCAGGATGATTCTGATCGGTTCCGGAAACAACCGCGTGCCGTTGATCTATGTCCGCGACGTGGCCGAGGGCATCGTGCTGGCGAGCGAGGCAGCGGGAGCGGTTGGCCGGGTCTATCTTCTCGTCAACGACGAGCCGGTGACCCAGCGTGACTATCTGAACGCCATAGCCGCCGAGCTGAGTGTGCGGCCACCCAGCCTCCGCATTCCCTACCGCCTCGCGCTCACGCTAGGGATTGCTGCCGAAACCCTTGGCCACCTCACACGCATGCAGCAACCGCCTCCGCTCACACGCTACGGCCTGCAGTTGCTAGGCGGCGAAAATCGGTTCGCCATCGGCCGAGCTCGGGCGGAACTAGGATTTTCCCCCCAGATCAACCTGGCCGAAGGAGTGCGCCGCAGCGTTACCTGGTACCGAACCCTATACTGCCCGAACGGCAAGGAGACATTACAATGACACAGATCCTCGTGACCGGCGCGACCGGGTTACTCGGCCGCCAGCTTATTCAGTCCCTGCAGGAGCGCGGCGACGCCCTGCGAGCACTCGTCCTCGCCGGGGAGGACGCCGCCTGGCTGGAGGAGCGAGGCATTGCCGTCTACCGGGGTGATGTGCGCGAACCTGATACACTCGTCGAACCGATGCGGGGCGTGGACAAGATCTTTCACCTGGCCGGGATGATGGGCATCTGGTGCCCGATGCGTGACTATTACGCAGTCAACGTGACTGGCACCGAGAATGTCTGCGTGGCCGCGCTGACGGCCGGTGTACGCCGCCTCATCCACGTCAGTTCCTGGACAGTATATGGCATGGGGCTGGGACGTGTTGTGCACGAAGACTCACCACTAATGCCTATGTCCGAGCCATACGCTGTGACAAAGACGGAAGGCGATAAGGTGGTCCAGTGCTTTATCGCGAGCCACGATCTGCCGGCCGTCATCATCCGGCCGGATACGTTCTTCGGGCCTGGGGATCGTGTGCACTTTGAGCGGATGGCCGACCGCCTGCGGGCGGGCAAGGGGATCATCATCGGGTCTGGACGCAATCTCCTGCCCTTTGCCTACGTCAGCGACATCGTACAAGGTTTGCTCCTGGCCGGCGACAACGACCGCGCCGTGGGCCAAGCCTACAACATTGCCAACGATCAGCTTTTCACCCAAGAACAACTCTGGCGGGCCATCGCGGAGGCGGTTGGCGCCAAACCGCCTCGCATCCATGTACCTTATGCCGCCCTTTATCCCGTGTCAGCCATCATCGAGCGAGCCGCAATATTGGCCCGTTACCCACGCCAGCCCCTTATCACGCGGGTGGGCGTCAATGTATTCGGCACCGAGAACCGCCACGCGATTGACAAGGCGCGCGCCGAACTTGGTTACGCACCTCGCGTCAGCCTGAGCGAGGGCGTGCGCCTCACGGCAAACTGGTATCTACAGCAACACACCCCGGGCGCCATCAGCGTCTCTGAGGTTGCGAGGCTCGAGCATGCATGATCCAGATGTCGGGACTCGGGGTGCGCAGAGGCCGGGCGTGCCACAGCATGCGCCCGGAATGCCACTTGCGCAGCTGCAGCAGGTCGTGACCCTGCGCACTCGCGACAATATAGCAGGCGCGACGCGACAGGCGATCGAGATGGTCGGGTCCATGTCCGCCATACTGGACGGCCGGCGTGTAGCCATTCTCAAGCCCAACTTTGTCGCTGGCCGACCAGACCAGACGGGCGCCACCACAAGCCTCGCCCTGATCGCTGCCGTGGCAGAAGCCGTGCATGCCACCGGGGCAATGCCAGTTCTCTGCGAGTTTCCCGGCACAGAGTTCGATTTTGAGGCAACGCTGGCCATTCTCAAACTCCAAGAGTTCTGCCAACGGCGCGAGATCGGCCTTGTACGCCAGGTGGACCGCTGGCTGGAAGTGCGACCAGTTGGCGCTCGGCGCTTGAAGCGCTTTCGTGTGCCGGCGCAGCTTGCTGAAGCGTGCCTGATCAACTTGCCCGTCCTCAAGACACACGTCGTCTCGGGGATGAGCGTGGCGATGAAAAACTTGATGGGGCTATTGCCGCGCGAGGACAGACGAACAATGCACACATTCGGCATCCAGCAGTGCATCGTGGACTTGAATCGCGGCGTGAGGCCAGACCTGAACATCGTAGATGGCAGCGTGGGCCAGGACGGGGCTGGACCACTCTATGGGCAGCCAGCCAACTTGGGCGTGATCGTCGCTGGCTGTGACAGCCTGGCCGTCGATCTCGTCTGCTGCCAACTGTGCAAGGTGAATCCGCTGGCTATCGGACACTTGCGCCTGGGGCTGGAGCAGCTCGGTGAGCGGCACCCGGTTGTCATTGGAGAGACTGTGGGAGTGTCGGTGCCCTTTGAGCTCCCAAGGGTGTCGCATTTCTATCGTCTTGCCTTCTGGCTCATGTACCCACTGGACTATCCCTTTCACCGTCTTACTGGCACGCATCTCTGTACTGCGCTGTACCAAACTGGCCTGATCGGGACGCGGCCGCGAATCCTCGAGTCCGCCTGCACACGTTGCGGCAATTGCGTCTCTGCCTGCCCGCTGCCCAATGTGATCGATATTAGAACCTTTCAGATAAATCCTCAGAGTTGCCAGCGCTGCTTGCTCTGCGTCGAGGCCTGCCCGGAGAGTGCGATTACGGTCAAGGGGATGAGCGGAGCCTGGCAAGCACCGGCTGTAGTACGGGGCGACGCGCCATCAATAGTCTAAATAGGACTGCATAAATCATGCAAAAATCATAAAGATGGATGGTCAGAATGAGCCAGAAGCAGATCATCGAACGCATGATGCTGGTGCAACCGCCGTACACCATTTTCTGGGACGAGCCGAAAGATTGCCCGCCCCCGCTCGGGCTGGCCTACCTGGCGGCAGTATTGGAACCCCTGCTCGACGTGCACGTGCTGGATGCAGCCGCCGAGGGATATGCGACGGAGACCGAGGGCGGTGACGGGCGCTTTACCTACGGCCTCACGGACGCCGGAATCAGGGCCGTGCTAGCGGACTTTCAGCCTCATGTCGTGGGCGTTTCGTGCCATGCTTCGGCGCAGTGGAACAACGCGCATCGCATGTGCCGTTTGGCCAAATACGTCAGCCCGGACATTATCACCGTCATGGGCGGCGCGCACCCGTCGGGCGCGCCACAGCAGACTTTAGCTGATCCGTGCGTGGACTATGTCGTCGTGGGCGAAGGTGAGGTCGCATTGATGGCGCTTGTGAAGGCACTGGCAACCGGTCAGCCGCCCGCAGACGTGGAGGGGCTGGGCTTTCGCGATGGCGAGCACGTCGTGCTGGTGCCCCGGCATCATTACATTGACGATCTGGATGCCCTGCCCTTGCCGGCGCGCCATTTGCTGCCGATGGAGCGATATTTTGCCATTGATCGGCCACACGGCAGCTTGAGCCGGCGCATTCCCAATACGTCGCTGATCACGTCGCGTGGCTGTCCCGCACATTGCATCTTTTGCTGTATCCACACGATCTCGGGACGCAAGTTCCGTGCCCGCTCGCCACAGAATGTGCTGGACGAACTCGAATCGCTGGTGCGCGACTATGGCGTGCGCGAAGTCCAGTTTGAAGACGACAATCTGACTTTTGATCGCGAGCGCGCCCTTGCCATTTTCGATGGCATGATCGAGCGCAGACTTGATCTGGCATGGGTCGCGCCCAATGGATTGGCGACCTGGAGGATGGACGAGGAGCTGCTGGCCGCCATGAAGGCCAGTGGGTGTTATCGGGTCCACCTGGCAGTCGAGTCTGGGGATCCTGACGTCCTGCGCCATATCATTCACAAGCCGCTGCAGTTGAACCAGGTTGTCAAGATCGTCGGCGCTGCGAAGCGGTTGGGTCTGGCAGTGGATGCCTTTTTCGTCGTTGGTTTCCCCGGCGAGACCAAGGAGCAAATTCGGCGCACGTTCGCCTTTGCGCGCAGCCTGGATGTTGATACCGCTAATGTCTTTATCGCCACGCCTTATCCAGGAACAGAGCTGGAGGAGATTTCCCGTGCGAAAGGCTATTTGGGTGACATCCCGTTCGACCATTTGCGTGTGAAGCGAGGCAGCATTACGACCCCCGAGTTCACGAGTGCAGAATTGGAGCGAATGGTATCCCGTCACATGCTGTGGCAAACGTTGCATCAGTTGACCCGGCCACGGATCTTTGTCGAGCGGGTTGCGATGCGGATATGGCGCGATCCGCGGTGGGCACTGGAGCACGCCGCCCGGCTGATGCGCTAATGGGTTTGGCCGGCTGGACGATACGCCAGCCCATGCACAGTGCAGATTGAGCTGCGGCAGCGATGCCCAGTCCTATTTCGGGGACATGCAGATGCGAGTACTAGTCACCGGGGCCACCGGGTTTTTGGGCATGAACCTAGTGCAATGGATTCTGGCTGATCGTGAGTCGGTTCGCGTTCTGACGCGGTCGGCGGCGAAAGCGGCACTGCTGGCCAAACAGGGTGCGGACCCTGTTGTGGGAGAGATCACTGACCGCCAAACATCAAGTGCCGCATTGCAGGGTGTCGAAATCGTCTACCACCTGGCGGGTCGGTTGTTTGATCCCAGTGTGCCTGCGGCAGAGTACTACCGTACACATGTGGAGGGAACGCGCGCTTTATTGGACTGCTGCCAGGAGCAACCAGGCCTGAGAAGGTTTGTCCACGTCAGCACGACCGGCGTGCTCGGTATTGCGGGCGAACGGCCGGCCGATGAGAATGCGCCCTGCGCGCCGACGAATGCCTACGAGCAGACCAAGTGGAAGGCCGAGCTTTTGGTACGCGACGCACTTCGGCAGGGCCTTCCGGCGGTCATCGTGCGGCCGGGGTTGGTCTATGGGCCCGGCGATCTACATCTGCTTAGGTTCTTTCGGACGATACAGCGTGGGCTGTTTCGGCCGATCGGTAGCCAGCCAGTGTGGTTGCATCCGATATACGTTGACGACCTGATCGAGGCGTTCGTTTGTTGTGGCCACCACCCGCAAGCGGTCGGAGAGTGTTTCCATATTGCCGGCCAGAAGCCAGTTACGATCGCCACGCTGTCGACGACGATCGCCACTGCTATGGGGACACCGCTCCCACGCGGTACAATACCGCTGCCACTCGCGCTGGCCGTGGCCGCGGTCGGCGATCTGCTTCCGGCAAAGATGAAATCCCTGGCGCCGCTGACGCGCAGTCGTCTTGATTTCTTGACGCACAGCCGGGTCTATGATGTCACGAAAGCTCAGCAGGTGCTGGGTTTCGTCGCCGCGACGGACCTGCCCGTCGGGATCGCGCGAACCGTCGCATGGTATCGTCAGCAGGGGTATTTGCCGTGGCCTCATCATTGGTGACTGGACTCTGACGGAGAGCAAGCTTTTTCAGCCATTACAGTTAGTACGGAGGGTTTAGCGATGAGATTGACCTGGTTAGAAGAGCAGTACCGGCGCTATGATCTTGGCTCTGTCTTGGCGGATGTCGCATCAAGGTCCACGTGGATGCTGCTTCTGCCAGTGCTCGTGCTAGGCCTGTTGTTCAGGCTGTGGGATATAGCGCAACCCTTCATTGGAAATTACATGTGGAATGAGGTCAATTACGCCACAATAGCACGGAACTTTAAGCAATTCGGCTTACTGGCCCCGTACAACTATGGAACGGTTGGTGGACAACTACTTCGCCCGAGGTTTGGGCCTCCACCACTCGTTTCGTGGCTGGTGTACTTTTCTTCTCAAGTACTGGGGACGGCCGAATGGGTCGCCAGGTTGCCTATACTTGTTCTAGGCATGCTTTCGCTGGTGGTGCTCTGCTTCATCGCTCGAGAGCTGTATGGCGCCAAGGTTGGTTTGGGGGCTGCTTTCGCCGCCGCCATCATGCCGGGTATTGTCTTCTTCTCGCGTCACGTGGCCCTCGACGGCCCGATGACTGCCTTTGGGCTAGCAGCTTTCTGGACACTGCTTCTCGCCGAGCGAAGGCGCCAGCTTTGGTGGTTACTTCCTTCCTCAATGTTTCTTGCCCTAGCCATATTCACCAAGTATGCCGCCGTGCTGTTCATCCCGAGCCTGGCCTGGGTTTGGCTGAAAATGGTCCGGCACAGCGAACTGCCAGGGAAGAGAGCAAGATGGGTGTTGCCGGTGGCCTATCTCGTTGTTGCTGCACTCCCGGCCGCAGCCTGGCTCACGTTCGGCCTGCTGACCTCATCAATTCACGGCGCTAGGAGCCCCCTGTCGGGCTATCTGGAGCGCGCCTACGAATGGAATCCGCGAGCTTGGTCTGCGGCCTTGCTGGTAACCTGGACAAGGCTTAGCAATCAGGTCGGGCACGGATTGTGGTACCCGCTGCTCATCGCAGCCACACTGGCTATCACGACCGGCAAGATCGCGACGATTGTCAAGCGACACATGGGTGTCATCCTCCTCGTCGTCCCATGGTTTGCCCAAATTGTCTACCCCGATTCGTGGTATGCCAACGAGGGATACACCTATCCGGCACTGTATGGCGTGGCGGTGGTATTGGCGCTTTTTCTGAGAGAGGCGCTGCGCCAGGCTCGGCGTCTGCCGGGCTTTTCTGGTCGAAACTTGGAAGTTAGCGTGTTCTTGCTGGGTGCTCTGATCTGCGCATCCTGCTTATTAGATTATAGGCAGGTCTTTCACTCATGGTATTCCCCAGCGCAATCCGCATTGTTGCAGCATCCGGTGAATGCCGTCACGCAGAATGACCCCTTCGTCTCCGCCAGGCTGGTCCGTTCGATCAATGTTTCGCATCAGCCGATTCTGGCCGATCTTCCGACTACGCTTTACTACGCACAGGACGAATACTGGCGTGGACGCGCAGTATGGTAGTGGTGGGGCTTTCGGGACGAACATCGTGACGAACAGGCGCAGATGATTGCGGCCATCAAGAGTGGAGAGTATGGCTACGTGGTTTTCACCTACCAACCTCCGGTGGATGTCGCGGAGGCTCTCACGGGAAGCGGCTATCGTCGCATCGGCCCGGCGGCCTGGGAGAAGACAGGCAGCCCCTAACAACATTATGGATGAAATACCCTTGGACCATGAGATCCTTGACCGACGTGAAACTTCTGGAACATCGGATTTCCTGCTACGATTGCGCGCCCACAGTCTAACGGAAATCTGGAATAGGGCGCGTGACGGGTCGGCTGTCCTGTTCGGAGCGCTCATGCTGGCGAATGCGACCGCGTACATTTATCATATGTTCATCGCCCGAATGATGTTGCCGGCAGATTATGGCATCGTGGTGACACTCACTTCAATTTCGTACGTACTTGACGTTGTTGTGCGCACCGTCCAGGCGGGGTTGACCAAGGCCACTGCTGCGACGCGGGGCGCCGGCGTCGAGCATGTGCGTGCCGTATTCATAGTGGCGATGCGCACGTTAGTGCCGCTGGCTGGTATAGCCTTTGTCGGCCAATGGCTCGCCAGCAGATGGGTAGCGGACTTTCTTCACTTGGGAACGGCAACGCCCGTGATCCTGCTTGCTTTGTACGCTTCCTTATCCTTTCTGACACCAGCCCCACGCGGGATACTCTTGGGACTCAATCGGTTATACGGAGCCAGTGCGAGCATCGTTTCAGAAGCGATTGTCCGCTTGGTGGTTGGTCTGGCTCTCGTCGCCTGGGGCTTGAGGGCTAATGGCGCATTGACCGGATACGCCGTAGGCCATTTCGCGGCCTTTGCCGTCGGGCTAGTGGTTATCAGGCCGCTACTAGATCAGAGTTCTGGTCGTGCGTCCTCAGCCGTTGCCTTTGATGATCTGAACCGCTATGCATTCCTGGTTCTCATCGTCAACATGTGCCTGATGACCATGGCGAGTGTTGATCAAATCACCGTAAAGCACTTTTTCACTGCAGAGGTAGCCGGCAACTATGCCGTGACATTCGTGCTGGGCCGAGTCATTGTCATGAGTGCGATCTCGCTAGGCGTCGTGATCTTTACACGCTCGGCGACCATGCACCAGGATGATCCGGGACGTGCACACTTGCTCGCCAAAGGGCTTCTTGTTATGGGAGCCATCGCAGTGGTTGCTACATCCGGGTTCCTTGCTGCGCCGGCGATGATTATCCGGCTGATAGCCGGTTCCCAGTACCATATCGCACCTGCCTACATTGGGCTGGTGGGGATTGAGATGACTCTCTTTGGTCTCGTGTACGTTCAGGTCTATTACCAAATCTCTTTAGAGAAAATGCGGGTTATCTGGCCGCTATGCCTTGCGGCTGCCTTGGAGATCGCACTGCTGGCGCGATATCACGCCACAGTCCAGCAAATGCTGATGATCCTAATCTCTGTCATGGGTGGGTTGCTTGTCTGCGTCTCTGCCTTATCCTGGTGGATGTTTCGTGCGAACAGCCGCCCGACGCCAATCGTGGTTCCAGGATCCTCTCAGGGCAGTGCTGACATCTGACGAGGAGATATCGCAATACGAAAGGAGTCCCACGATGTCCTACATGCTGAGCGATGTGATGGGGTCCGATCACGGGTCCACTGGCAGCGTCCGTAATCTGAACACTATGCTAGCGCCACACAAGCACGTGCCAGCTCTAGTTCTGCTTTCCCTTATCATCATATTGGGCACTGCTTTGAGGCTCTATGATTTGGGTACCGAGAGCTATTGGATAGATGAGATCGTTACGGTGCACACAGCGCAACAAGGGCTCGAGCAGAGCCTTCGTCTGGGAGGATTGGACCGACCTCCTACATACTTCTTGATCGCTCACTTTTGGCTACAAATGTTTGGTCCCTCTGAGGGCGCCACACGGTTGCTCTCAGCCTTATTTGGGATCGCCTCTATACCACTCATCTTTGTGGTCGCGCGCGAATTGTTTGGGAAAAGAATCGGCCTCTTGAGTGCTTTCTTCATGGCAGTCTCAGAGTTCCAGATATACTATTCTCAGGACACCAGATTCTATAGTCTGTTTGGGCTGTTGACGTTGGTTTCGTTTTTTCTCTACATTCGTGCCCTTAGAAGCGGGAAAATACACTACTTTGCTCTGTATCTGGTAGCGAGCATCCTTCTTGTCAATAGCCATGCTTTTGGGGTCTTTGTTCTGGCGGCACAGAATCTATACTTCTTTCTGCGGTGGAATAGTTACAAAAGAGTGAGGCTGGCTTGGTTTCTGTGCCAAACGCTGATTCTGTTGGCAATAGCACCTGGTCTGCTTGCCATCGTGTGGACTGCAATGCGAACAAAGGGTCTAGCTGCTGGAAAGACGCCGGTCGCCGATCCCTCGTTGCGGACGGCCTTGCACAGTATTTACTGGTACATGTTCCCTATTCGCCGTGAGCGCGCCTGGTCGATGGTTGTTGCGAACTATATTGCAGGGACGATTCTCTTGATCATCGGAATTCTTGTCTTCGCTGGCTGGAAAGGGAAAGAGGCGTGGCTAACCTCCCTAAAGGAACTCGGTCCCGCCTTCCGAAGCTTATCAAGCCGAGCGAATGAATTGCTCCTGGCAGGCTGTTGGCTGGTGTGTCCGATAGTGCTAGCCGTGGTTGTATCCAAGCTGCTTGGGACCATGTATGACAGGTACACCATCAGTGCCGCACCGGCCTTTTATTTGTTGCTGGCAGTAGGAATCTCAACCGTACGCAAGGTTGTGCCAGAAGTCGTATCTCTTGGAGTGCTTGTCATTTTGATTGCACCAGGCCTGCGAAACTATTACGTGGCAGATGTCAAGGAACAGTGGCGAGAGGCAGCTGCATATGTTGCGGAGAACGCGGAGGTGGGTGACGTGATCGTGTTCGCACCTGACCAACAAGGGTGGCAACAAAAAAGCTTTGATTGGTATTACGGGGGTGACCTGCCAGGATGCGATGTAGCCTTGCTCCAGAAGGATAATGCAGAACTTGCTGATGATGTAAGCAGATGCACTTTAGGCCGTGAGCGATTCTGGTTGATCGCACGTCATTTTCCAGGTGGAGTTCGCTTCAAAGAGTTCTACTTGAACAGCAGAGATGCAAATATACGCTTGCTAAAACAACATGAGTTCACAGGGATATCCGTCTATTTATTCGAATTGCCAAGGTCATGATTGTCGGCTCGAGAGGTATACAACCGGCCCACGACCATCCCACACATGATGGCAGTTTGTAATGGCCTGAGGCTTTAGGATATATGACTGTCCGTCCAACAAGTGTGATTGTGTGCACCCATAATAGAGCTGATCGATTACGCGAGGTGGTACATCAGCTACGTGCCCAAGATTACCCCGCGGATGCTTTCGAGATCATCGTGATAGACAATCTCTCCACGGATCATACGCCGCAGGTCGTCGAACGGCTTGTTGCTGAGCGGGGTGTGCCTGTGCGGTACGTAGCTGAGAGCCGGCCCGGAATAACCTTTGCTCGTAGTCGAGAGGCTAAAGTGGCCCGCTACCCTTACCTGGCCTATCTAGACGACGATTGCAGCGTCGAGCCGGATTGGCCGTCGCAGCCCGTTCAGGGCTTTGATCTGCATGACGATTAGGAGTAGATAATGCCCGCCGAGACAATTCTTTGCGTTGCAACCCGAGATTGGAACTCTTTGTGGCGAGACTCACAGCAGATCATGTCACGCCTTGCAGCCTGCTATCACGTCCTCTACTTTGACCCGGGCCGTGATCCGGAGCAGTCCGTTCTACACGAGCTGCTGCACAACTCACCCAACATGTTCACATTGCGTACGGACCAAGTCCGGGAAAATCTAATCGTGGTTCCAACCCCGCCAAGTATCCCGCACGCTCGCCGCTTTTTGCCGCGCTCAGTACTACGGATTACTATGCCGCTGATCATCAGAAGCAATGCCGCGATGATTATTCGCCATATCCAATGGGCCATGCAGTCGCTGAACGTAAAAGCCCCGATCCTATGGCTATACAGCCCGTACCAGATCAACCTGATCGGAAAATTTGGGGAAAAGTTGGTCTGCTATTTCAACTACGACGAGTACGCAAGTTTTGTCCAAAACGCTCGCGTTAAGGATCTGATCCGCCGGCTTGATGATGAACTGTGCAGCCGGGTTGATTTAGTATTCGCCACCTCGCGTTCTCAATGGCAGCATCGGAAAGCCATCAACCCCAATACCTACTTCGCCCCCAACGGCGTTGACTTTGATCTTTTCAATAAGGCTCTCAATCCCGAGACCCCCATTCCCGCAGATCTCGCCAGTCTCGAAAAACCCATTATTGGGTTTGTGGGTTGGCTCGGTTATCAGATTGATCTTGATCTGCTCCTCGGTATTGCTGAAACGTACTCCGACTGCTCACTTGTTCTCGTCGGACCGGATGACATACCGCATAATGCAAACCATCGTCGTCTCCGCGCTATGTCCAACGTTCACTTCCTGGGACGGAAAGCACTGGGCAGCTTACCCGAATATCTGAAGGCTATGGATGTTGCCCTGATCCCATATCTTCTGGAAGGGTATACCCTGACGGCCTATCCCCTCAAGCTACATGAGTATCTGGCCGCCGGGCGGGCTATCGTGGCGACCGCATTGCCGGAATTGCGCCCCTACAGCCATTTGGTCCGCATTGCTGAAACCCAGGCTGAGTTTATCCGCCAGATTCGTGAAGCTTTGCAGGATCACGGTTCACAAGCCATTGAAGCGCGGGTTGCGGTCGCTCGAGAAAACACATGGGATAGGCGAGTCGCGGATCTGCACCGTATTCTGCAAACCCGGCTGTCGGGTAGAGATCGGTGATATTAAGATTAACAGGCGCTATGACGATAATCGGCGTGCTCTGCAAAGATAGTGAAAGAGAGACTGTCAGAGAGTTCTTTGAACTCTTCAAAACGCCTTGGGAATTTTGTGCCTCAGGGCGGAACTATGAAGTGGTTGTTTCGACTATGCAAGAGGCTCTTGAGCTGAATGCCGGACTGACTGTCATCTATTCGTCGGCGCCTACGCAATTTGACGCCTGCAAAGGCATAAGTGTAGATTCGGCGGCCTCCAATTATCTTATGGATCACAATGGGAACAGTTTCCCAATCTACAGCAAGCTAGCGAGTTTTCGTGATCAAGGGCGGCCCTTGATCCATACCAAGTCTGAGGTCGTCGTCATAGAGTTATCTGGGCTCCATGGAAAAATCGTGCGTGCAGGATATGACCTATTCAAGGAGGTCGCTTTCCTTCTCGCTGAGGGTCAACCTGCAGAAAATGCACTCATTCCGACTCTCGACTTCCATATTTCACTTTTGCGAAGCTGGATCGTTCATGCTGGAATTCCGGTGGTCGAGATTCCCCCGATTCCCTGGGGACATAACTTTATTGCCTGTCTCACGCATGATGTTGACTTTGCGGGTATCCGCCGGCACAGGCTTGACCATACGATGTGGGGTTTTGTCTACCGGGCACTTGTCGGTTCGTTGTTGGGGTTCCTTAAGGGCGCTTGCTCCTTTAGCCGGCTAATGACAAATTGGTTAGCCGTTTTTTCGCTGCCGCTTGTCTACCTTGGAATACTGGATGATTTTTGGGATCACTTTGATAGATACGCTGAATTAGAAAAGGGGCTCTCCTCAACATTTTTCCTGATCCCTTTCAAGCACCGGGTCGGGGACAAGGTACACAGCGAATTTCCTGCGCGGAGGGCCACCCGCTATGACATCGACGACGTGCGCGAGCAGGTGCAAGGCCTGAGCAACCGAGGCTTTGAGATAGGCTTGCATGGGATTGATGCATGGCACAGCGTGGACAAGGGCCAACAGGAACTGAATCGAATTATGGTGGCCACTGGTCAAAAATGCATTGGTGTACGCATACACTGGCTGTGTTTCGACCTCGGCTCACCTGTTGTTCTGGAGCAGGCCGGATTCGACTACGACGCGAGCTCCGGATACAACGAAATGATCGGGTATAAGGCTGGAACAATGCAAGTATTCCGGCCGTTCGGCGCAACCCGATTGCTTGAGCTTCCCCTTCACATCCAGGATACGGCGCTGTTTTATCCACAAAGACTGGGGTTGACCGATACTCAAGCATGGAAATTGTGTGAGGCCCTGTTGAATCTGGCTGTTCGATTCGGGGGTGTCTTGACTGTGTCGTGGCACGAGAGGAGCCTGGTGCCAGAAAGGCTCTGGGGCGAATTCTACAAGCATTTGCTGGAAGAGCTACAGGCCAGGGGCGCGTGGTTCGGCACAGCCGGGCAAGTCGTTCGATGGTTTCGTGCGAGACGCTCGGTGGTCTTCGAAGATTGTAGCTTTGTCGCTAACACAGTACGGCTGCGCCTACAGTGCGAGGGCAGCGGTTTCGAGCCGCGCCTGTTCCTCCGGGTTCATAGGCCTCCGAGGGCTGAATCCGTTCAATCGTATGTTGAGTATGGTCACATTGATCTTCCATACGCCGGAGAGCCTTTGGTGGAAATTCAACTGGCCTGACTTGGAGTCTCTGAGATGGCACGTATTTGTATGGTCGCTTACACACATTATCCCACCGATTCTAGGGTTCGAAGAGAGGCCGAGGCGCTGGTAGATCGCGGCGACAGCGTGGACGTTATCTGTCTTGGGAAAAACAACGATGAACGAGTTCGAGTGCTAAATGGCGTCCGGCTGATCCAACTATCGGTGGTTCGATATCGTGGTTCAAGCGCTATCATGTACCTCGTAAACTATTTCCTGTTTTTTACCTCTGCCTCTATCTCTCTTACCCACCTGCACTTGAAGAATCGCTATCAGATCATCCAAGTTCACACCATGCCGGATTTCATGGTGTTTGTCGCGATGATTCCCAAGCTGCTGGGCGCACATGTGATTCTGGATGTTCATGATCTGATGCCTGAACTCTATCAGTCAAAATTCGGACTTGACGAAACCCATTGGTTGATTCGACTTATTACCTGGATGGAACGGTGCAGCATTGGCTTTGCGGATAAGGCCATCGCCGTCCACACGCCGCATCTTGACACCCTGATCTGTCATGGGAACCCGGCAGGGAAATTCATCATTCTGCTCAATCTGCCTGATCCCAAGATCTTTGCAAATAGATCACGAGTCAATTGCAGAAATGATTCCGGCTTCAAGCTGATCTATCACGGAATGGTAGCGGAGCGGCACGGGCTCAAGGTCGCCGTGTGGGCGGTTTCACGTGTGCGGCGGGACATCCAAGGACTCGAGTTCAAGATTGTCGGAGAGGGTGATGGCATCCCTGGCCTCATTGAACTGGTCAATGAATTAGGACTGACCGATTGTATCGAGATCAGTAAGGGGTACGTGCCAATGGAAGAACTGGTGCCGATCATTCTCGACGCTGATGTTGGGATCGTACCCATTCTAAATGATGCTTTCACAAGATATATGTTGCCTGTGAAACTGCTCGAATACATCGCCCTGGGGAAACCCGTGATCTGTTCGAGGACTGCAACGATCGAGGCGTACTTTGACGATTCCATGGTCCAATATTCTAGGTGCGGCGATGCCGCAGAACTCGCCGAGCACATTCGAGTTCTGTACTGCAACCCGGACAAGAGAGAACAACTGAGGGCCAATGCGGACAAGTTTAATCGAGAATACAACTGGGAACGGCAGAAGCAGTTTTACTACGAGTTGGTAGACGGCTTGATCAGGAAACAGTAGTTCCCAGAGGATGACGATTCAGTGTGGCATCGAAAACTAAATCAAGGAGTCACAAATCATGGGACGAATCCTCGTTGTAGGCCTGGGGGAAGTAGGAAAACCGTTACTGGAGATCGTCAGTCAGCGGTATGATGCGATCGGAATCGATGTTGAACCCGTTGAGGTTCCAGGCGAATGTCACATTATGCATATCTGCTATTCATTTGGAATTGACGATTTCATCGGCCAAAGTATTGTCTATATCGGCAAGTACAAGCCCAGTCTGACTGTGATCAATAGCACTGTGGCCCCTGGTACTACCCGCGCCATCCATGAGGCAACGGGAGCCCCGATCGTTCACAGTCCGGTGCGTGGAAAGCATTTCAAGATGAAGCAAGAGTTGCTCCGCTATGCCAAGTTCATTGGTGGAATCAACCAAGAGTCTGGCCAAAGAGCCGCCGAGCATTTTCAATCTCTCGGGATAAGAACCAAGATTCTTTCTTCTCCTGAAGCCACCGAACTGGCCAAGTTGACGGAGACGACGTATTTTGGGCTGATGATTGCCTGGGCCCAAGAGGTGGAAAGGTATTGTGACAAGCTAGCGTTGGACTATGATGAGATTGTCTCCATCTACGAAGAAATCGGTTTCTTCCCACCGGTCAAATACTTTCCCGGTGTTATCGGTGGACACTGCGTTATGCCTAATATCAATATTCTAAAGACCGTGTTCAATTCGGATATCTTGGACTCCATTGAGAAGTCAAATAAAGCAAAGACCCAAAGAGATGCGCCTCAGAGTGGGTGAGGTCGGATCAGGAATTCCCCACGGCCGTAGTCGTCGAGACAGCCGCCATATAGAATAGAGGCCTGGTGCCGTGAAGATTACCTTTATTGCCTGGGAACGTTACGAGCGGCGCAGTGATCTCTTGGCGCAGCACCTGGGTGCCACTATGCACCATATCTACCATGGACAACGGGGAGAGGTACTCCAAGCGCCAACTCGATACTTGACGCAGGGCCTGCAAACCTGGGCTGTCTTGTCCCAGGAGCGACCTGACGTCGTATTTATCCAAAATCCCCCAATCTTCTGCGTCTTGCTCGTTTCCTTATATGCCTGCCGGTACAATGTTCAATACGTCATTGACTCGCACACCGCTGCCTTCAGTTCACGAAAGTGGAGATGGTCGGTGGGGCTACATCGCCTGCTGTCACTTCGCGCTGCAGCGACAATAGTACATAACAAGTCTCAAGAAAGGATTGTCAAGCGCTGGGGATGCCGTTACTGTGTGATAGGGTTCATTCCGGGTGAGTACCCAGCCGGAGAGCACTTTCCCCTCGGCAGGCAGTTCAACGTGGCAGTAATTAGTACATTTGGAGAAGACGAACCTCTCGACGTCATCTTGGAGGCGGCTGCTAGCCTCCCTGAAGTGGACTTCTACATAACTGGAGATTCCAGGCACGCCGCCCCACGTTTGTTGGCTGAGAAGCCTGATAATTGCCGTTTCACAGGCTACCTGCCTTACGATCAATACGTGGGTTTGCTGCGGGGAGTTGATTTCGTCATGGATCTGACTACCCGAGATCATACCCTGCTCGCAGGTGCCTTCGAAGCGGTTTGTATCGGAACGCCTTTGATCGTTTCTAATTGGCCGATCCTGCGGGGCTATTTCTCGCCAGGCACGGTGCATGTGTCCAACACCGTGCAAGGCATTTGTGAGGGAGTGCAGCGGGCACGGCGTGAACAGCCCACTTTGCGTCATGACATCTCGCAACTGCGGGAGAAGCTTCAGGCCGAGTGGGAGCAAGAGTTTGCACAGCTTTGGCAGTTGTTGCAAGGACATTACAGCGGCGCTGTCACGTGACTGCTGGCCAGTGATGCTCTGCTGAGTGGCCGTCTGGTGAGAGCGTGCTACAGTGGCAGTCTGAGTCGGACGGCCTTTGGCTTTCGTCAGCTCGACCTGTAGATAATCGGAAGGTAGAGATCAAGTCCGTTGAGGATGATCATCACCGACACGGCTTGTGGGGGCGATTGGCCGCTGTCAATTGTGGCAGAGTTGGTGACAGCTATCGTCTGGTTGGTATCTATGCGCACAGAAATCTGTAGGACACAGGCAAGCCCAGAGGGTGGTGTGCCGGAGTAGGTAACCCGGCGTGCGCTGGCATTATAAGTCGTTGTGCCAGGGCAGGCTGACATCGAAGATAGGTACGCCAACTGATTTGGAAGCGCATCAGTTACCGTGACCGGCCTACCGGTGACGACGATACTAATGGTAAAGGTGATGATCTCGCCCGTGCGTGCAGCGCTGGCCGAGGCGGTTTTGCGCGACATCGGCACCTCGTAAGCTCCGATGTCATAGGCTGTTCCTTGAGGACGGGGGTTGCTGTCAAAGTCATTCACCACATTCTCTAGAGTGATTCCGGCATCAACGGCAGGAGAATCAGGCCGAAGATGATAATCGTTGGCAACTGGGTCTACAAACATTGGATTTACATTCCATAGATCATGAGGATAGGGAGAACCAGCCGGCGCTCGTCCATCACTTCTATAAGCACAGTTGTAGCCGGCATCCAGCCCTTGCCTCGACACGCTACCCCCAACAGAGACTGCCAGATCCGGAAAATCATAGAAAGCATTGTTCTTGATCGTGGTGTATGGAGTGCTCTGCAGGAGTACACCAAGGGAGGCACCGGCTGGCGTGATAGATAGTTCACTAACAAATGTGTTGTTGACAATTGTCAAGTTTCGACTTCCAACGGTGTTTACGCCTTTATACGCATGAATAACATTGTTTCTAATCGTTAGATTGCTTGCCTCTTCAAGCATAAAGCCCTGGCCAGTTTCATCTATCGTCTGGAACTGCAAATTCTGGCAAAGGTTTTGCTCGATAACGATACTTTGTGCGCCATTATGATCCGCAGTGCCCCATGTCTGAAAGCAGTCTATATGCGGATCGACATTCTCAGGATCATTAAATGAGATATCGTGAATGTAATTCTTCCTGATTATATGCCCCGCTCCGAAAAATCTGATTCCGTCGGCATCAACCCAAGTGGGAGGATTAACCCACTTGGGATGATACTGAATCGTACCCCAGATTTCATTTCCTTCAATGAGATTGTCTCTTCCATACACCTCTATCCCAGCCAGGGCATTGCGATACAGGCGGTTATTTTTCACGATGCAGTGACTTGCCCTAGATTCATTCCCTGAGCTTGCCCATATTGTGATTCCGCCGCGCGTAGCGAAATGCACATAGTTTCCGTCGACAACGCAATAGCTTCCCTCGACAAAAATGCCCCAGCCTTCGTCCCAAACGTTATCGGTGTCGCTGATGTCAAAGCCACCGATGGTGATATAGTCTGCCCTTACCGTAAAGCCCTTCATCGTCACTGTGCCCTCGGCCTGATAGGTAATGGAGGCTGCAGGTGCACCTGATCTGGTCACCTTGACCCTTTCTGAATAGTCACCCGCCAGGACGGTTGTTGAATCGCCTACCACCATGGTGTTGGCTGCTTTCTGAATGGTTCTCCAGGGTTGGGTTTGTGTTCCCGGATTCGAGTCGTCCCCGGTCGGGGCTACATAGTAGACGCTGCCCGCGGCCTGAATCTGCGCGGTCGGCGCTGGCGAACTGACAGGAACAACATGGCACCCGATTGTGATAGTCAGGGTCAGCAGGGCCATAGTCCCCGTATAGAGGTAGGATCTGAAACTGTCCATTGGCCTTACCTCCTTGGCTCCGTGCCACAGCAGAGTAGCGAGTGTCATCAGAGTCCACCTGCAAGTGGCCAAGCCTGTAGATAGCAAACGTTGAGCAAGTCTCCACTCCGTTAGTATTATAGCCCTTCTAAGGCTTATTGTCCATGAGGTGAAGGTACCAACCTGGGAGCGTGAGGGGAAGAGGACCAGCGAGTACAGCAGACCATCCAGCAGGTTCAGGTCACGA
>DATKWR010000927.1:0-2496 GCA_035529475.1 Sedimentisphaerales bacterium
AGAAATGGATTTCGAGAGCTATGTCCAACAAAGCGATATTCCTGGATCGTGACGAGACGTTGATCGAGGACCCGGGTTACATCAACAACCCGGAGCAGGTCAAGCTGCTGGACGGCGTTGCCGAAGCCCTGATCGAGCTCAAGGCCCTTGGCTACAAGCTCGTCGTCGCCACGAATCAATCGGGCGTTGCACGCGGGATAGTCACGGAGAAAGTCCTCGGCGAGATTCACGACCGGCTCAGGCAACTTCTGTCCCGCAAAAACGCCTTCCTCGACGGGATTTACTATTGCCCCTACCACCCGGACGGGGTCGTGCCAAAATACCGCAAGGAAAGCGAGTGCCGAAAGCCGCACCCCGGCATGTTGCAGCAAGCCGCCGCGGAGATGGACATCGACCTGAGCCTGTCGTGGTGCCTGGGCAACAGCCTGCGGGACGTGGAGGCGGGCCGCCGGGCCGGGTGCAGAACAATCCTGATCGACTCGCCTTCCCATCATAAGCCGAGCGGCTCATCCTTGCTGCAGGCAGGCGCAGCTCCCGACCATCGGGCCGTCAACATCAAGGAGGCGGTCAACATCATCAAGAAACATCTGCGTTCGCCCGCCGCCAGAATACAGGCCCCGCCCGTTTTGGCGCCCGAGGCGGCGACTTCGCAGGTCCGCGAGGACCTGGTCGAGGCACAAGAACCGGCGGCCCGCAGCGATGAACCACTGCCCGAGCCTGAGCCACAAGAGCCGCAAGCGCAGATCGCCCAGCCGCAGCCGCAAGAAATCCCCCCTGCCGAACCGGCGCCGGAGCCGCAGCCCGCCGACGTCCCCATTGTCCCCGAGCCCGAGGAGCAAACTGTCATGCAAACGACACCCGAGCTTCCAGAACCAATCGTGCAACCGCCCAGATTCAAGGTCAGAACCGCCCGCCCGCTCAAGATGGAGCCGCCGGAGCATGAAGCACCGCCTGAGCCGCAAGTTGCTGCAAACAGAACCGAAGAACTGCTGACCAGCATTCTGACGCAGCTCAAGGCCATGCAGCGGGATGAGATGTTCGGCGAGTTCTCCGTGATGCGACTGATCGCCGGGGTGATGCAAATCGTCGTCCTGTTCTGCCTGCTCGTGACGATATGGCTTCTGATGAGCCCGGCCAGGCAGGACAACTCGGTGTTCATGGCGCTTGGCTTTGCCATTGTTTTCCAGCTTATGGCGCTAACCTTCTACATCATGCAGGGCAGGAAATAGGCTCGGTGCAGAGCGTGAAGTTAGAGACGAAACACGAAAGTGCCCCTCAGCACGACGAAAGACGTTCGGGAACGGGGCCGCCGGACGCGAACATCCTGGTTTGGCTGCCTTCTCCGATGGGCGATGCGATTCTTTGCACGCCGGCTCTGCGGGCCATTCGCCGGCGTTTTGCGTCGGGCACAATCTCGTTTCTAGCCAACCCGGTGGTCCGCGAGATATTGTCTGGCTGCTCCTTCAACGACACATGGCTGGAGCATGTGAATGAGAATCCGCTCAGCATTGCAACACGCATCAAGGGACATCGGTTCACACACGCGATCCTCTTCAAGAATTCCTTCGCTTCGGCGCTGGCTGCCTTCCTGGCGGGGATTCCGACGCGCATCGGGTACGCCCGCGAAGGCCGGGGATTGCTGCTCACCGAGAAGCTCTATCCGCCGAGATTGCCCGATGGCAAATTCAAGCCCGAGTCTATGGTCGATTACTATCTCGCCCTGGCCTCGCGGCTCGGCGTCGATACGTCGCAGCGGCGTCTTGAATTGCCTGTTGATCCGGCGGCGAGTGAATCACTGAAATCAAAGGTCCCCGAATTGACGAGCGCCGCCGGGCCGATTGTCGTCCTGGTCCCGGGCGGGGCCTTCGGCCCGAGCAAATGCTGGCCCAACGCAAGATTTGCACAAACCGCCGACTGGCTGGTTACGAACTACAGTGCGACCGTTGTCATATCCGTGGCGCCCCAACTGCAGGAGCAGCGCATCGCCAGGGACATCTGTGAGTTGAGCCGGCACAAACTCATCAACCTCGGCGAGAGGCCTGTTTCGCTCGGCGAATTGAAGGCACTTTTCGCCCGGGCCGATTTGGTCGTCACCAACGATACCGGGCCGCGACATATTGGAATCGCTTTGGGCAGAAAGGTGGTCAGTCTTTTCGGGCCAAACGACCCGGCCTGGACCGATACGAAGTATGAGAACGAGATTCAACTCATCGGCAACGTCCCGTGCGCTCCATGCAGCAGACCGACGTGCAATCGCAGTCTTCATCTGTGCATGGAGTCTATTACCGTCGAGATGGTTTGCGAGGCGGCAAAGCAGTTGCTCGAAAACAGCCGTAAACAGGCAACGGTCATGGCTCAGCCGCAATTCGTGGAAAGCTCCGAGTCGTTTTTCGTGAACCGAGATTACGACGAGGGGCTGCGAAAGGCGGGATTAACCTCGACCGACGCGGTTTTTTCTTTCGAGGCCGCCGAGGATATGGCCAAGAAAAATCTCGC
>DATKWR010000928.1:0-4292 GCA_035529475.1 Sedimentisphaerales bacterium
GCTTGGCCGACCTGTTCCCAGCGACTTGTACCGCTTTGCCGATTCGAAGGTTGCTGCCGTTGGGCTGAAGGTCAATGGAAAAACGATTGATGTCACACCAGAAGAAGACGGTTACGTCCACCTGAAACGTTCATGGAAGGCTTCCGATGTCGTGGAATTGGACATGCCGATGCCGGTCCGCAGGATTTACGCTCACGAGAAAGTTCTGGCCGACCGGGGCAAGGTAACGTTGATGCGCGGTCCGATTATCTATTGTTTCGAGGCGGTTGACAATCCGAATATGGATGTCCTTAGCATAGCCTTGCCGCGAGAAGCCGAACTCCGCGCAGAGCCTCGACCGGAACTGCTCGGCGGCGTGACGATCCTTCAGGGCAAAGGTCTTGATGACCGACAGCGTCCGGTCACTCTTACGGCTGTTCCGTACTATTCCTGGGCAAACAGGGAAAAGGGAGCGATGACAGTCTGGATCAACGAAGCTTCTATCGCATCCGCCGCCTTGCCTGCGACGTCCAGCCCAATCCCTGCCCAACGGGCAGATCAGAGCACGTCCCTGAAACAAGCAGGCAAGAGCCCAATCAAAGTCTTCATCCTTGCCGGCCAGTCTAACATGGAAGGGCAAGGAGTTGTTTCCATGGATCATCCCAGCGACTACAATAGCGGCAAGGGAAATCTCGTCAATACCATGAAAGATCCGAACAAGGCTTATCTCTATAAGCATCTCAAGGACAGAAAAGGCGAATGGATTGTTCGTGATGATGTAAAGATAACTTTCAGAGATCGAAGTGGTGGACTGACCATCGGATACACGGGTTATGGCGGCTCAAGCCATATTGGTCCTGAGCTCCAGTTTGGTCATGTCATAGGTGATTATTTCAAGGAACCGGTGCTACTAATAAAGACTGCCTGGGGCGGCAAGAGTCTCTATCAGGATTTCCGTCCTCCCAGTTCAGGAGGAAAAGTCGGAGAGTTTTACAAGCAGATGCTGAAAGATATTCATAAGGCTCTCAATGACATTGAAAAGAATTTCCCTGACCTGGCTTCTCGGACGTATGAAGTTGCGGGCTTCGTGTGGATGCAGGGCTGGAATGATATGTGTGACGCCAAGGCAATACCGGAATATGACAAGAATCTAATAAACCTGGTAAATGATCTACGTAAAGAATTCAAGTCGCCTGATTTACCCGTTGTTATTGGGGAACTTGGCAATGGAGGGCCTGAGGCCGGAGGCAATATGGCGGCTTTCAGAAAAGCTCAGAAGAAAGGCGCAGAGCAGATTGATAACGGTGTTTTTGTCATTACTCACAACTTCTGGCGTGATCCTCAACAGTCACCTAATGTAAACCATGGCCACCACTGGTGCGGTAATGCGGAGAGCTACTTTCTGGTAGGCGATGCTCTTGGTAAGGGAATGATACGACTGCTCATGAAGAAGAATTCGAGGAGCAATGATAGCAGGTAATATGGAATGGATAATGTATTGCCCGGAGGATTCGATTGATGCCGGCAAAGTCAGGTGAATAGTGCCGAGTTGCTGCCGTTGCCCTATTCTCCTGCCGTCGCACAGAACCTGTAGACCTGTCCCTTTCCGGTATTGCTTTCCAGTCCTGTCCCAGATGACGGTGAAAGGCCTTAGTTCTATCCGCGTGAAGAATAGTCGGATAAAATAATGGGAAAAACAGGCAGCCGAAAAGGAGAGAAACACTTCCTACATACCATCTTTTATGCTTTCGATTGTGAATCATGTGTTTATCCCGCCAAAACCATCCTAATATCATTCGATATGTTGCTTTATTTGTTTGTGCCGACACAGGATTTATTTTTTCTCGTGACCTGTTTCGGTGCCCCATTCATGCGCCCCAATATCGGGCTTGTTGTCGATGATTCTGCTGCCCCAGAAATCCAGGCCCCCATTGTCAGGAATAATGCTCCCAATATCAATACAACATGAGTTTGGTGTCAGCCGATATCCAAGCAGCGATTCCCGGGTTCTCATATCAATACGGATTCCGCCCTGACCCGGTGCTACAAAGAGGGGGTCGGCCACGACAGGATTCTTGTCAGATTCATGCGGCGGGATATTGAAGTACAGGTTGTTGTTGAACCTTGTGTTGATTCCCCTGCTGTTTTTCCCCCAGCGTCCCTTACCCTCAAAGTAGAATATGTTGTTTTCAAACACGGAATTCAAAGGAGTACGATTCTCACAAAACACCTCGATATCATAGTCCTTACTCACATAATGTGTATTATTGTAGATATAAACATGGTCTGTTGACCGCTCACGTTCAAAGCCATAGAAATAAATGCCTTCCCGATCGTTTTGGCTGATATTGTAGCGTATAAACACATAACGCGTGGGCCGTTTCATAATGCCGCAAAACCAGAGATTATCGTGACTGTAGTTATACTGAATATAGGTATGGCTGCAGTTATAGTCCGCATCGAAGGCTCCCCGGTCTATTCCACCTTCTCCGACATTTCCGTATACTTCGTTATACTGGATTTTGATGCCGCGGGTGTTAAAGCAGAATATACTGTGGCCCGTGCTGTAGCGGCTGCTGTTTGCCAGGGTATTGTACTCATATACAGCGTCCTCGCTGGCACGCGCTATAATGCTGTTTCGGCCAGTATGGTCTATGAAATTACCTGCCACATAGACCTTGGTCCAGAAATAGTCTATGCGTTGATCTTCTGCCTTAGTATCAAAAAGTACCTTCGCATGAGGTGAGCTATTACCAATCCCGACTCCCCCGACTCTCTCTATCCTATTGCCGACAATACGGACATCATGAAATCTCGCCGGCTTCTTTCCCTCCACACGGACATGAATGCCGCCCCGGCCCTTACCGGCAACTTTCCCGTTGACATCGTGGATATAGCAGTTGGTGATATGAATATGGTGGTGAGTCTTGCCTGTGTCCAGTGCCAACACATAGATACCAAACAATTTTCCCTGGTCCTCGTCGGTCCCGTCGGTATTGGTGATTTCAATCCCGTCAATCTCCCAGAACTCTACATTCTTCAAAAAGATGCCGGCGGTGTTTTTCCCCGACGCATTGATGATCGGCTTATCGCCCTCGCCATAGGTCTTGAGACAGATTGAGGCATTATCCGTTCCACTTCCCCCGGGAGAAAACATACCATTAAAAACTGCTCCCCGCTTAAAGGCAATAGTGTCGCCCGGCCGGAATTCAGCCCCTTTGTAAAAATCGAAGTCAGCCTGCGAATAGATGCGATACACCGCCGCGTCCACAGAAGACCCAATAACAACCACCAGTAATCCGATACACATCTGTAAGCTGGCCCATACTCTTTTCTGCTTCATCATATATTATCCTTTAGTAAAAAGTGTGCGGCGCAGCAACCGGGCCGAGAACATCCTCGAACAAAACCGGCCATTTACCTGCTTCGAGCGGAACCAAACGCATTGTCCCCTTCTCGCTCTTTACATCCCCCGCCTTAACCGGCAATAACGTCATCATGCCCCCTGTTTTGTTGCCCTTGCCCGATGAACGCAGCACCTGCGAAAAAATCTGTTGCTCCTCCCTTTCCTCAAGCGACACTGTCGAACCGTCGCAGATAATCCCAATTCCATTGCCTTTGCCGTCCGTCACGGCGGCCAGGTCCACGTTGGCCCGGTTGCCTTCGTAATAGCGACTCTCAGGATCGGTGACCGGTCTCGGTGCAATGTGCCAGATGCCCCGCTCAGCAGCATCGGTCTGGCCGGGATAGGAATTGTAGGGGCCATCTCCGACCCATGTGAGATGCTTCATTGCCCCTGGCAGCTTAAACGCCAGACCAAAATCGAGGAAGTTGCCCGTGGCATTTTGCGGCGTCAGTTCATAATCGACATCAATCCATCCTTGCGGCGAGACGTGAACTGTCATATCAACCAGAATCGATTCGGCTTGACGGTTCTTATCTAAACTCGGATAGTCAAGTTTCATCTTAAACTCAACTCCTGCGCCCGATGTGCGGGACGAGGTGCATTCGATTACTTTGCCATTCTGAAGCAGGGAATTGACCCAGAATTTGACGTTGTAGCGTGGATAGTTGCGCCATTCGGCCATGACGGGAGTACGTCCCACGCGAACAATAGGTCCTTCCAGCAATGAAGTCCCCGATTCGGCGTCAAGCAACTTCACCTTGCCGTTCGCGTGATCCATGCGTACGAGGAGATTTCCGAACTGATAGCTGGATATTCCTTCAAGCTTTACAGCAGGTTTAAGAGGCGTTACTTGGGTGTTAACAGACAGCCGTTTTGCAAAGTCGATTTTTCCGTTTTCCGGGACCAG
>DATKWR010000929.1:0-4819 GCA_035529475.1 Sedimentisphaerales bacterium
TCGGCCCATTTCCTGCTGCTTGCTTGTTCTGTCTCGGTCTGACGCAGGCTGTTGGCAACAGGCGCGCCGAGGTCAGGCCCGCACGTTTGCACCAGGCACGCGCCGGCCAGGACCACAAGAATCGGCAGGACAATGAGATAATACCATCGTTTGGACTTTGGCTTTCCCGGCTCTTGCTGTGTCATTTCTTTGTTCTCCATTTTTCGCTTCACGCCTGGGGCTTCTTGACTGCGGCTTTGGCCAGCAGCAGAATCTGCTTGCAGACACTCCTGCAAACGTGCAGCAGCGAAAAGCGGATCGGAATCATCCGGGGTTGCTGGAAATCCGTGCAAATGCTCTGCGGGAAATCGTCGCCTGCCAGTCGGATTTGCGCCGGGTCCGAGCAGCCGAAACCTGCTTCAGTTGCAGTCTTTATGATGGGCAGACTCTGTGGTTCCATGCCGATGAGTCCGGCGCAGATGGTTTCGCACGCAATGGGGTCGGTCCCGCCGATGAGCCAGCCGAAGGGCCTGGCTCTGCCATGAATGGGGCCGGGGCCGTCCATCGCTGTGACGGCATCGATAATTGTCACGGCGGGATTGAGAAACCTGTAAATATCGAGCAGCAGCGTGCAAAAAGCAGCCGGGTTGCCGCCTTTGATCAGGTGCCAGAGGGCCTTCTGCTTGCCTGCGACGCAGCCGAACATATTCTTGACGGCGAACGTCGCCCCCAACTGCTGATGCGATTTGAACTTGGGCAGGTTGATAATGACATCGGCGTCGAGGGCGACCGTGCTGATGCCGACGCGGGTGCCGGCGGCCCCGACCTTGCACCATTTCGGCTTGCCAAGCTGCCTGACCGGCACGCCCATTTGCCTGAGCGGCTCTTCGAGCTCGAGCGCCTTGACACAGGCGAAGGCGTCGGCCCAGGCGGGCGAATCGCCGACGAAGGGCTTGGCGCCGAAATCTTTTAGCAGCCGGGCCGTTTCGAGAATAACCGCCGGGTGCGTCTGGGTGGCATGTCGCCGGGACCTCGGCGCGATGAAGTTGGGCTTGAGCAGGACGCTGTCGCCGGGCCGGACGAACTTCTCCAGGCCGCCGAGCAGGTTGAAATGCCGTCCGATTGCCTCGGCGATTGCGGACGGCTCGTAGTCGCTGCATCGGGTGAGTGTGACCATAACAGATTTACGATTGACGATTGACGATTTTGGCCAAGCCATGCCGAGAACACAAATCGGCACCTCCTGCTTGTTGCCGGCAGGGGCAATGGGGTCATGCTGGTGCCAAACAGGGTCGAAAAGCATTCTTGTAATCATGCTACAGTCTCGAGTATTGCTGAATTTCAATCAATAATTTATTCCGGTGCAAAGGAGCAGGAAAACCCTCACGCTCGGTTTGAATTCGGCGGGTTCGGTTTTGCCGAAAAACAGGCTGCCCTGGGGGTTGCTGAAAAACAAGCCGCCCAGCGCCGTCTGGTCGGCGAGGTATTCTTTCGGTCCCAAATAGACAAAATCCCCCGGCCCCATGTTCAGGCCGAAGGCGGCGGTCGTGAAAGGGAACTCCCGCAATTTGGCGCGGAGATTCAGTTGGGGGACGGCCCTGCGTGTGGGGGGCGAGAAGACCGGGTAGGCGCTGACGCTGCACTGGCCTCGGGCGCCGGGGATGGTCTCGGCTTGCACCCGCAACCCCAGCACTCCCGGCCCGATATTGGCCGCCTGCCTGGAGCCGTCGGGCGCGGTGAAGAAGAGCGACTGCGGGCGGTCCAGCCCGGTAACGGCGATGGTCTCGGGCAAGGCGTCGGGCAGCATCAGCGAAACATTGGCCACCCTCTGGCCCCCGGCGGCCAGGACGATGTCCTGCATTTCTTTCCACCGCTCGCCCTGGCCGAAGCGAACCTGAAAGGAATCCGCCTCGAAAGAGGGATAGCTTTTCAGCCGCAGCGGCCTGACAAAGAACGTCTTGCGGATTTTGTCGAGCTTGTTGATATTTGCCGCGGGCACCTCGAAGACGTAAACGTCCAGGTTGACGGTCTTGAGCGTCTGCGGCGCCGGCGGTTTGGTTCCCTCGTAGGGGGCCAGGTCGCCGATCTTGACTTTCTCCCAGATGGGGACCTCGGGCGCAGGCTCGGCGCAGCCGGACAGGCAAAAGCATACAGAATACAGGATACAGAATACAGGATACAGAAGCCCAAGCCGATGGACGATAGGAGGACGGACGATGGACGACTCATCTCTCGTGATTTCCGACCTCTGACTGCCGACCGCAATGTGAAGGGCACGCACCATGCCGACAGACTACCAGCGGCCGGAGTGCCTGTCAACAGATGCGTTGTTGGCAGCTTCCCACGCTAAGTGAACTTCAATAAGCCCCGAAATGGGACCCGCCTGAACAAGCTGTCATGCTGAACGGAGTGAAGCATCTGGCTATCGGATGAGAGCAACGTTGGATTACGTTCGCGGGCCAGATCCTTCGCCTATGGCTCAGGATGACACAATCTGGCGGTTCCGAGCGTAGGGTGTATCCGCCAGTACTGCTGGGTCACACACGCGGTTCCTCGCGTTAGTTCAGGACCAACTCGCCTGAGCTTACGACGAAGTGGTCCAGCCACGCATCGGCACCGGTCAGGGCCATGCCTTCGGAGCCGCCGCCGAGGATGACGTACACCGGCTCGCTCGCCCAGCGACCCTTCAAGAGGCCCGTCACCGTCCGCCAGGCATTTGCCTTGCCGTAGCCTGTATCGCTGAAGTACAGCTCGTCGGCATCGGGATCGTAGGACATGTAGAGCGTCCCGCTGTCGGAGGACCGGTCGGCAACAATCTCCTGCACCCAGGCCCCATCCCGCACTTCGTAGAGATAGAAGGGCCCGGTATCGAAGCAGCCGGCCTCTAACTCGGCCCACTTCATGGCCGATGGATCGAGCACCGGCAGGACGCCGAGGGTGACGCGCCCGTCGCCCCCGCTCTGGTTGCTGAAGTGGAAATCGACCCGGATGGCAAAGCCCTTCGTCGCATCCAGCCGCCACCCGTCGGATACGTAGAACGCATCGACGTTCTGCGCCTCGGCGGATGCGGCCGTTTCGAGCCTGCCGTTGCGTTCCTTGATCTGTACGAGTTGCGGATCGACCTCATACACAAACCATAGCGGCCCGGCCTTGCCATCCTCGAAGTCATCCGCCGGCAACTGCCACGACAATCGCGGATAGTCTTTCCCCTCAAAAACCCGCCAGATATCCTCCGTCCCATTAGCTGTCTCGCCCACGAAGTCCCACCCGGCTTGCAAGAAAATAGAGGCGATTTGCATCTCGGCTGTGGTCTTGCCCGTGCCGCCGGCACTGGTGGTCTGGCCTGATGTCTGGATGTCCCAAAAACAATCGGTCGAAGTACCCCAGCCTTCCTGCACCGAACCATTCGACCCTATGAGCCCGCCAATATCAGTACCACCGTCAATCACACCAGTGCTGTAGCATTGGGCCACATGGCCCCAATTCACCCCCACCAGACCGCCGACACACTCGCCGATACCCATAACCGTACCGGTGCTATAGCTGTTGCCGATGTGGCCCCAGTGGCCAGAGCCGCCTTGGTTACAACCCACCAAGCCGCCCACGTGGTCATCCCCCGTGACAGCACAAGTACTGTAGCTACTGGTGATGCTTGCACGCACGTGGTTTGTCCCCACGAGACCACCGATGTGGGCATCCCCACTGACTATACCAGTGCTATAGCTCGCAGTGATATTTCCTCTGCCGTTGCTGCCTGCCAACCCACCGACACAGCACCCTGAACCTGCTATGTTGACATAGACTACTCCGAGGTTCTTGACCTCAGCACCATAGTCCAAATAGCCAAATAGGCCCAGATAGGCCCCACGCTGGATTGTCAGGCGCGAGATTGTGTGGTCGTTACCGTCGAAAACACCGGTGAACGGAGTTCCATCAAACTCCCAATTTGCGTCATTGGCATCCGGTGCGATGACAGCCTTGTCGAAGACCTTGCCGCCGGGGAGGTTGGGGTCCAGGTCGATGTCGGCGGTCAGGATGAAGTGCTTGTCGTAATCGTCGGGGGTTTCGCCTAAGGCGATCAGATCGGCGGCCGTGGCGATCTGGTACGGGTCGTTAGGTTCTCCCGTGCCGCCGGCGTATTTCTTGGAGGCGATGGCGTCTATGTCGTAGAAGAACATGTCGGCGCTGTTCGGCGGGGGGGTGGTTCCGCCCGTCAGGTGGGCCGAATCGTCTCTGAGGGCCAGTCTCAGGCGGACGTCGCTTTCTGTCCCGTCGGCGGTCTTGCCCACGAATTCGACCGTCGCATCATCCACCACGGCGCCGGGCAGGCCCGTCAGATTGAAGATATCGTTCAAGGTGCGTCCATATACGGCATCTTTCTCATCCGCAAGGCCGGCATCCACCCAGCCGAACATGGCCATACCCGTATCGAAATCCACAGTCAGGTGGAACTGCCCCTTCACGGAATACGTTATGTGCACGCCCGCGAACCCGCCGGTCTTGACAACGGCACTGCGGCCGGGATCGAATACGTACGTGCTTGTTTCGCCCGCCCGAGCCGCTTGGGCGTCCAGGGTGAAGATGAAGAAGTCCGCGCTGTTGGGCGGCGGGGTCGTTCCGCCCTTGAGCGTGACGGAATCATCGGTGAAGCTCAATGTGACCAGGACGCAGCTTCCATCGTCGGCTGTGCCCTCGAAGCGGATGGTTGTCCTGTCGATGATCGTGCCGGCCAGCTCGGTCATGTTGAAGACCTCGTTCGGATCGAGGGTAAGCTGGTTGGGGCCGTCGTCAACGGCCTTGGCATCGACGCGGTCGGACGAGGCGGTGCCCGCCTCGAAAT
>DATKWR010000930.1:0-22588 GCA_035529475.1 Sedimentisphaerales bacterium
CTCTGACGACTGTGGGAAATTCTACGATAGCAGGCATAATCGGATCCTCCATGATTTTATAATGTGCCTTACTATCAATATTTGTCGTCAAATTACTCATTTGGAGTCCAGATTTTCAACTTTGCAAAAGTTCAGTTATTATATTTATAATATTCATAAGCCTTCCTTTTAAACCTTAAACGCCTTACCGATCTCATTCATTCTGAGTGATGTCCGCGCCCTTATTTATCATCAGTCGGAGTTAGCACCACACCTCGAAGTCTGGGTTTTGCAGCCTTGAAATCAGAGCTAACCTCAAGTGTCAGTGAATGCGTTCCCGGGTTATCTATTTTTACCGTTCCTATGATTGAATAGGCTTCCAAAAAATGCGGCATTGTGATTGTTTCAACACGTTTGCTTTCGACTAGTTGACTTTCCACAGATTGTCCGGCAACAGTTACCCTCACTCTACCATCAGCGTTCCAGTTTCTTCCTTTGTTTACATGGCAAACGACCGCTACCTGATAGCGACCAGGCTCATACACTTTGAAATCCCAGCTCAAGGCCTGCCCCTTGGTATGGAAGCCTGAAACGGTGAGTCCTCTGCCCGGCATGATCCCTTCGCCCGGCTTCTTATACATTTGATAATCCCATGGTCCGGTGTAATCACTTGGCTGCATGGATCGTCTGTCCGGTACTGTGAACATCTTCATGTCTATTGCTTTGGTAGGTTTGTTGGGCACATACTCCAAATCATGAATATTGGCATTATATGTATCCAATAGCACCTTGCCGTCGGTGAGTTGCAGGTGGTTGTGATCCATTACCGCATCACCTGCGACAACCAGTTTGATCACCGAAACATATTCATCGGGCCGATTTTTGGGGATGTCGAGCGTAAGGATATTCTGACCGGAAAAAGCATCAAATTTCGTTTTAAAGCCAATCGCTTCACCGGTAGCCAGTAGGGAAGCATTCAGTACCTTATTTTTCAATCCAAACAAGGTAAATTCTCCCGTTTCAGGCCAGTCAACCACATTAAGATAGAGATGGGTGTTTCCTTCTTCCTCACGTTGAGTGATCGATCCCCAACTTATTTGATAGGGGTAAGGACCCGCTTTCGTTCCGTAAATGGCTTCCCCATTTTCTTCAAGCCATTGTCCCATGATCTTCAGCCTGTCCTCCATGTTCTTGGGAATTACGCCTTGCTGATCAGGCCCAACATTTAATAATAAATTCCCTCCGTTTCCTGCTGCATTAATAAGTCTATGCAGGAGGGCTTTGGGGGATTTCAACTGTTCATCATAGGATCTAAAGTGCCAGGATTCACCCAAGGTCACGGCGGATTCCCAATAGACTCCCAGATTAAAGTCCGGGGCCATGTTGTCATTCATGGTCAGGTAATTGACATATCTCAGTGCATCATCATCGCCAAGTCTGCTATTGGAAAGGCATCCATAGGAATTAAGCATTTCAACCATATCTGCCTGCCGCAGGAGTTGTTTTTCAACAGGATGCCTGAATCGTCGCGAAGCATCAAACCAGATGAGGCAGGGTTGATGCTTTTCGCAGAGTTCCTTGATTACCGCGTGCAGGTAAGTGACATACGGTACAATATCTCCCCCCACATCCGGTTCGTTGTACAGCGGATTGCCCGGGTCTGCGAGCGCGTAATAGGCGCCCATCCGGAGCCCCTCAGTCTTGCATGCTTCGGACAACTCCTCTAAGTAAGGCTGCTTAAACGGGGTTAGGTCCGTAACATCCCTGGTTGAGACATCAGAGTCCCACATAATGATGTAGGAAGACTGGTGCGTGGTTGGAACCATATACTTCATCCCAGCCTCTTTGGCAATACGTACCCATTCTTTGGCATCCAGATTGCTCGGGTTCCATGTGTCTCGATCTCCGCGAACATCAAAGTGAATGAACATCCCGAATTTAGCGTCTTTATACCAGCTTAGGGTACTGTCTGCTTTAGACATAGGTTTTTGAGCATAGGATAAAGAGGCACTGCAAATCACAAGTACTGTAACGGCCTTTTTCATTTTGAATAATTTCATTAAACCAGGATTGATTTTTTGTGCTTCTTTTTTTCGCTACTTGGCGGAGAGACTAACCACCGAACCATCTCTCAGGCAGATGAAATAGTTGTTGTGGGCAATCGCGATTCCGTCCCAGACCGGTGCGGCAGCGAAGCGCAGTTCCTGTAGTTTGTGGCCGTCATTCACGTCCAACAGCCAGGCGATGCCACCTTTTTCCCCGGCATAGGATGCATCCGTGTCTTCCTGAGAATAGCCTTTGAGCATGGGAACACCGGCGACCAGTAGCGTGTTCTCGGCGGCGGCAAGCGCGTGCCCGGCGAATGGCACTGGGGTTTGCCAACGCTTGTCCCAGCGGCCGATGCCGGGGATTAAGTTATGCTTCACTGTTCCATCCACTCCGCTGAGAGAGCCGGAATAGATGGAATAAACTTCCAATTGGTTTAGCCCCCTCCCTCGGTTTGGCAGATTGCGGCCCGGTGCGTAGCCGCGGACTTCATAGAATTCCTTGCCATCGAAGGCGGTGATGTCGCCCGCCGGGCCGAACCCGAATCTGCCCGTCCCGGCACCATACCGAAGGTTCCAATCCACGGTCCAGTAGGTGCGGTGCTGTGGCGAGTCGTTCAAGTAACCAGCAGAAGCCATCAAGTGCAAAGTCTTCACGTCATCCGGGTTGATGGGCTCCAGCTTGGGTGTGAACCCCTGGTTCCGGACGAAGAGTTCACTGCCATTGCTTGAAAAGATGTCGGACTTGAATCCGTCCAATTGGAAAATGCCGTCGGCCTGTATCGGGAAGTTCGGACGGTCCTCTTCAAAGGGGCCCCGAACCATACGTCCATGCTTCATCGCCCCGGTGAATGGATCGAGTCCAAAGACACCAATCCCGCCGTCCAAAAACGAGTTGCGCCCGGCCGCGAAGTAGACCGTATCCTCGAAGATCATGACGCTACCGTTCACCGGCCAGGCCGATTCGAGCCGGCCGGAGTCGCAGACCAGCCGCCGCTCGGGCAAGCCAGTGAATTTCCATGCCAGTTGGCCATCCGAAGCACGCAGGCAATGGATCCAGCCGGTGCGGCTGCCGAACAGCACCATGCCCCTGAAATAGGTTGGCGGGCTATCGATGCAACCGTCCGAAATATACGTCCAGCGGGTCTGTCCGTTTGCCCGGTCCAGCGCATGCAGGGTGTAGCTGTCCCGGTCGGCGACATAGATCGTATCACCCGCCACGACCGGTGCCGTGGGTTGCGCTCCAATATCGACCTTCCACTCAGCCGAAAGCGCAACCGCAGTGGGGGCGGCAGCAACGGCGCTACGCATGCTGGAATAGCGATAGGTCGGCCAATCGGCGGAAGATGCAGGCTTGCCCTTCGAAGCCTTGGCGTAGCAGGGTCCTTTCACCAAACGCGGCGTGAGTTCCACCGTAAATTGCTTCCCGGTATTCCCGGAGCCGTTGTATAAGGCATTCATCCCGGGGATCATGGCTCCGATGACGCATTGGCAGACATAGGGACCACTGTACATCATGCCATTGGCCGGCATGACCGCCAGGCCGCAGGTGGAACGCACCCAAGGATTGGGACTCTCCAGGCTTCCATCTAACGCCATGAAATCGGTGCCGCCGGTCGCACTGTTCAGATAGTAGCGGTGGGTGATGCGGTTGCGGTAGCAGCGGTCGTGGGCCATTGGACCGGTCATATCCTGATTGAGTGTCCGGACAACCTCACCGGTCTGGGGGTCGCGCCCTTTCAAATCCCGGCTCCATACCAGCCCGTCGGCCACGAAAAGGTCGGGGTTTTTCTTGTAGTTCGCCCTGCCATGCGCCGTCCACAGCGTATTCCCATTGGCCAGGGTCTTGGCCACGATGGAGTTGCCAATGGCGCAAAAAATCATGTCATCCGTCAGCACGATCGTGGGCTGATCGTTACCGGTGAAAGCCGTGTAATCTGTGGGTTGCCTTGTCTTTTTGGCATTCCTCGCCCTCTGTGTCTTCGGAGCAGCCGGCTTCTCCCGGGGATCTGGTGCTTTAGGAAGCATCTTGTCCACAGCACTGTCCTGAACTGCGACCGTCCACAGTTCCTTCCTCGTTGCGCTGTCCACGCAAACCAACCCATCCTTGCAATGGTAAACCAGACGACGCCCCTTCACCACCAGCGTTCCGCCGGTATAGTCGTTGGTGATGGGCTTGCTCCAAATCAGGATGCCTTTGCTCAGGTCAAGGGCATACAGCGCCACGCTACCGGACTGATCCGATTTCCCCACTTTGTAGGGAGCGCCTTTGATCCCGTAGAGGATATCGCCTTCAATGAGAAACTCCGCTGTCTTTTCGGTGAGATTGTACACCTGCTTTTCCGCGCCGGTTCGGGAATCGAGGGCAGTGACCGCTCCGCCAAACCCCGTGCAGAAGTAAACGGTGTTACCGATGGCCACCAGACAGCGCTGCTGCTGGGTCGAGATGTTTTTAATGCTGCCTCCCTGCCACTTGATCCACTCCTTCGGCATAGTCCGTTTCCAAAGCTGGATACCGTTGTAGGCGTCGCGCGCCACCAAATAGTATTGCGATGGCGCATTGACGTTTTCCGTGGTCGCCCGGTCCTCAATGGTGAAAACGACACCATCGGCGGTCACCATGTTGGGAAAGGAGGGGGAAAGCGCCTTGGAGCGTCCGTATTCAGGGCCATCATGCCACCGAAGACGCTGGGGAGGGCCGACATCGTCCCGCGAGACGCCGTTGTTGTCGGCCCCATGCAGGAACTGGTTCCACTCATCCGTGCCGGTGGGTTTGGGCTTGACCGTCTTCTTCCAGGCGCCCGACTCTTCCACCATGAGCAAGCCGCCCGGAGCGATCACCCGCATCAGCTCCGGCAGGGGCACCTTGGAAGAATCTTTGCACAGCACGATGTTCACCAGGTTGTCCACATAGGGCAGATCGCTTCCGTTATAGGAATCGCACGAAACCTTGCCGTAGCGTCCCGCCTGTGCAATCTCGCGCCGGGCCTTCTCCACACCGGCCTCGGTCGTCATCAGTCCGTGCACAACAAAACCAGCCTTCACCGCCAGATCTGCGATGGCCTTCCCGTCGGGGAAATCGAGGGCGACCACAATCCCGCCGCTGAGTCCGGATTGCCCAACAAGTCCTGGTTCGCCATACAGCATTTGTGGTAGCAAACCAATTATCGCCACCACTACAGCAACGGTCCCTGTAACGGAATTATATCTCTTCATGTAAATCTCCCTGAATGGCTCTTACTTTCCCAAGGTCTCAAATTCTTCGGCAATCTTCGTCGTACGCAAGCCAACTTTTGACATATCGATCGGGACTATGCCCATTTTCAGTGCAGGCGAATCCGGCTTAAATCTGAAGTCGCCATTTTCCGGATCAACGAACATCGGGTCTACCGCCTGGCTGTTGGCATCGACGCCGTCGCCTTGCAGTTTCTTCAGGACACTGTCACTGCGGCTGTTATCCGCTTTGCAATAGTAGATGTTATAGTCGGACTCCATGTCCTTCATGCGGGCAGCGACGCGACCTCTGCGATCCTCACCGACTTTGCCTCGTCCGGCTCCAGGTTCAGAAATGAAGGTGCAGTCTGCCAACGTTGAATAGAATATATTCCGCTTATTGCTGGCCCCTTTCATGGGGCCTTCGACGATCTTCAGGTAGGTACCGCGTGGCGCGATGACGTCGGCGATAATGTTGTTTTCAAAGCGGTTGTTCAACTTCAGGGTCATGCCCTGCGACTTGCATTTGTAGAGCAAGTTTCCAACAAAGAGGGTATCCATTTGCCCGCCGTCTGTGCGCATCCCGCTCTGCCCATTTATGGGGGAGACCAAATGATGGATATAATTGCCGCGAATCACATTGCCCGCGCCGCAACCGCGAACGTAGATCCCATTCCCGTCCCCCAAGATTTGCATGACATGATGAATCTCATTGTTTTCAATCAGATTATTACGCGCATGCAAATAGGGGCGGACATCGTCCAGCGTGGGATTCCTCGGCGCTTCCCCAATTTCATGCCATCGGATAGCACGGCTCGACTCACGTTTATCTTGCTTCACGAAAAAGCGGGTTACCATACCGGAAACGATCATCCCCGAATAATTCGTATGATGAATCAGATTGTTCGCCACTCGGTTTTCCCCGCTCTGGCAAAGGAAGATCCCGGGTGAATGCCAATAGATTTCACTGACATGATGAATATGGTTGTTGTAGACGAGATTCTTTTTGTTCACGTCCTTGGTGCCGGGACCATAACCGCAAAGCAGAATGCCGCCGCCGCCCATGTATTCGATATGGTTGCCGGAGATTATGTTCCCCTGACCATGCAGGTCTACACGGATCGCCCCGCTTCCACTGTGCAGAAAGTGACACTGCTCAACAACACAGTTCTCAGATCCGCGCAGACGAACGAGGGCGTTGGCCTTGTCGAACATATCCCAATCGTGCTGCGTCCCTGCATCATCCTTAGCCAGAGTATAGCGTTCGCCATGCTTGAAAGTGAGACCGCGAAAACAAAGGTTGCGAGCCGGAATATCCTTGGGGCCCTGTTTATCAATTTCCCCTTCGATCCGGAAAAACTCGATCAACTGCGGAGCCATAACAGGCGACTTGCCCCGCGGCCAGAGATAAACCTTGCCTTCCTTGCTATTGAGCGTCCATTCGCCCGGCTGATCGAGTTGCTCCAACACATTCTCAACCCAGCAACCGATTTTATTCATCCCATACGTTGCAGGAATAGCCGTGCGGGCAACCCCAGCCTTTTCATCAACCGATACAATTGGCAGCACATTCATGGTCCAAAGTCGGGTGGGACGGACCAAAATCTCCACATCAGTCACATTCGGCCAGTTTTTTAAAAGCCCCTCTGGGAATTTGAGTTCGGTCGCGCTCCCTTTCGGAACGAAACGCTCCGACCGTGCGCGCGGCAGCATGCCCTCATCATCATAAAGGGTAAGAAAGCAGCCCGAGACCTTAGCCTCCAACACCTTGCCCCGCGCCGCCTCAGGCAAACCAGAAAGCTCACCGGTGACCTTTTGCCAGCCCTTGATTTCCCGCCCGGAACTGAATACCGGCATCTCTCCGGGATAGGCAGCATAGGTCACAATGGAGTCACCTTCTCCCGAATCTTCCAACCCAAATACAACGGTCTTGGCCAATGAGTAGGTTCCCCCACGGATGAGGACAACAATATGACCGGATTTACTCTTTATCAAATCTCGCACCGCGTCACGCGCGCGCTCCAGGCTGGCAAACGGGCCATCGGTTCCCTGGGCGTTGGGACTGGCCAGCATCCCGGACCAGGCATCGGAGCCGCTGGGGGACAGATAGAAATCAGCCTTCGCCGAAGCTGCATGACACTGACTTGAGACCGTCAGGAACAACATCAAGATCATTAGAACTTGTTTCAGAACTGATTTTGAAGCGAGATTGAGCGAAAAGTCCGTGGTCAAGGCCCGAGGTGACACCCTCAGGGGCCCGCGTAAGCGGAAAATGCGCTCGGAGGCGTGCTGAAGCGCGTCGAGAACCCTTTTTGCCGAGAACGCAGATCCACGGGCTTTGCAGCCGATCGCAGCCGAAAGGAGTTTTGAAATAGGTTCTATTTGTTTCATTATCTTATCCCTCTGATTCCCGTGATATTTCCAGCAGACAAACTACTCAATAGGCTTAAGTCTCTTCTTATTGATCTGTGGTGGCTTGCGTCCATACGTTGGATCATAGATCGGGACACCCATCCCCTGCGGGGTTTGCCAACCTGGTTTCGGCTTGTGCGTCACGTAGGCATAGTATGGCGTGGCCGTGAGATCAGGGCCGATGAAGACCGGAGCAAGATGGGTGATGCCCCTTTTCAAGGAAACCTTGAAGGTGACTTCCTTGGCGCCGGCTGGGATATCTTTGGTTTCGTCAACATCGCCGATACGCATGCGTGCCTGCTTATAGTTAAAGGCCTTGCCGTAGGTGCCGTCATTGATGCCCTTGTCGGCTTCGACCGGCCAGCGCCGCAGTGAGATTTCATAGTCGCCATCACGCTCGACCTCAATGGCCCAGTACGACTCTTCTGCGAATGCACCCTGGACAATATGACTCTGACTCCACGGCGGGAGCTTGTCGATCAACCAGTCGTGGGAAGAAAGGGAGACGATGGGCGAATGATCGGAACCGATGACCATATAGCTGGTAAGGTTGTGTTCGCGCGAGACATCGTTCCAGAATTTATTATACTGCCCAACCAGGCTCTCATAAACTTCAGGATGTTGCTTGGAAATGTCAGTGGCCTGCTTGGGATCATCGTTCAAGTGGAAGAGTTCCTTGCCGTTGACCAGACGCCAACGGTCGGTCATCACGGCGCTCTTACGCCACTTGATCGGATCGACCACACGCTGGGATTCGACCACCAGGGTGCGCTCGGGCCAGTTTGGATTGTCTGAGTAGAGCAGCTCGCGAATGCTAGCTCCATCATAATTGATGTCAGGTGCGGTGAGGCCGCAGAGTTCGATAAAGGTGGGCAGAATGTCGATATGCGCGGTGAGACGCTCAATGGATTTACCGGCCTTGATCTTCCCATCCGGCCAGCGGAGAATAAAGGGCACGCGGTGGCCGCCATCGTATTCCGAATTCTTCATGCCGCGCATGCCGCCGTCATAGCCACGTCCGCCAAGGATCCCACTGGCCGTGCCGTTGTCAGTCATGAAGACGAGGATGGTACTGTCGGCCAGGCCCTCGTCATCCAGCAACTCCATCAAACGGGCCAGGTTCTCATCGATATTGGTAATCATGCCGTAGAACTCGGGCGAAGAGACCCGCGTATCGTTTTCGTAAGGTTTGACGTATTTCTCCGGGCAGTAGAGCGGCTTGTGCGGCGCATTAAGCGAAATGTAGGCGAAGAAGGGCTTGTCCTTATTCTGCTGGATAAACTTCATGCCCTCGTTAAACCAGATATCCGTGCAAAAGCCTTCGAAACGCTGCAGTTTACCGTTAACGACATACGTGTCATCGAAATAGTCGTTGCCCCAATAGTCGGGGGCCTGACCAACGCCGCCGGCCTGGTGATAGACGCAGTGCTGGAAGCCTCGATCTTCCGGCCGGTAGGGATAGCAGTCACCGAGATGCCATTTGCCAAACATGCCGGTTGCGTATCCGTTGTTCCCGAAGATATCGGCCATGGTGATTTCGCGGTGGCGCAACATACTGCGACCCTGAACTGTGTGCCACACACCAACGCGGTCTGAATAGCGCCCGGTCATCAGCGCCGAACGGGTAGGCGCACAGGTGGGATCCACGTGAAAGTTGTTGAGTAGGATCCCCTGGCTGCGTAGTTTATCGATAGCCGGGGTTTTGATGGCAGGATTGCCCGTAAAGGCCACATCGCCATAACCCTGATCGTCGGTAATGACGATGATCACATTGGGCTTGTTTGCCTCCTTGGAACAGGCTGGCAGTGCAACGGCACCAATCAGAATGGCGATCAGCATAAAATGTCTTGTTTGCATCATGTTCTCCATTAAAACAAAGTGGTTCACGGTTACTAAAAAGAGATTTTAACCACAGTGTCGTATTCATTCAGCGGTTGAGCAGGCAGTGTGATTTCCAGGCTGGCGCCCTCCTGAACAAAGTTAGCTTTTTCTCCATTGGCCAGATAGACCGCTGAAGTTGCGGTGGAAGACAGTCCGTTGAGAGAGAGAGTTCCGGACTCAGGCCATTCGAGGACATGCAGGTAGAGGGTCTTGCCGTCTTTACTTGCCGAGATGTCGCCCCATTCGGGACGCTCGTCGAGGGGATTGCGCACGTTTCCATAGATGGACTCGCCGTTGACCTTGAGCCAGTCGCCCATGGCACTATAGATGCGGACCGCTTCCGGATCGAGCTTGCCATTACCCATGGGGCCGTTATTGATCAGGGCATTGCCACCGGCACAAACCGTATGCACGAAACGGTGGATCATCTCTTCTTCAGAATGATAGTAGCATTTGCCCTTGGTCTTGTAGCCAAAGGAAGAGCTGACACTGTCCGGGGACTCCACGTATAGCGGGAGCTTCTTGGTGGGCACTTCCTTGTCGCCGATGGAGACATAGTCGTAGTAGGGCAAATACTGCGCTTCGATCTTTCCTTTTCCGCTATGGATGATGCGGGAGTTGATCAGGCAGTTGGGGCGATAGGTGCGCACCATGTTGCTGAACAATTTGACCCGTTCCATATTCATGCCGACCGGCGTATCAAACCAGACCAGGTCCAGTTCATAGTTCTTAACCAGCTCCTCCACCTGGGGAAGGCTCTTCTTCTTGATATAGCGATCCATGTCAGGTCTAAAATCAGCCGGCAGCTCGGGGTGGATGTCACTCAGCTTGGCTCGCTTGTTCAGGTACGGCGCGTCCGGCTCATCCCAGTCCTGCGCCTGCGAATAGTAGACGCCGAACTTCAGGCCGTGTCTGTGGCAGGCCTCACTCAGCTCCTTGATAATGTCCCGTTTGAAGGGTGTGTAGTCGACGATGTTATAGTTGCTGACCTCCGACTTGAAGAGTGCAAAGCCGTCGTGATGCTTCGAGGTGATGACGACATAACGAATGCCGCATGCCTTGAAGGTCCGAGCCCATTCGTCTGCATCGAACTCGGACGGGTTGAACTGCGCGGCGACCTGATGGTATTCCTGGGCCGGAATCTTGCCGGAAATCTGGACCCATTCGGAATAGCGGTGTTGCGAACCCCGACCTTTGTATTCGCCCTCCAGCGTCGAATAGACACCAAAGTGAATAAAGGCGCCGAACTTGGCATCCCGGAACCACAAGTTCTGGCGTGCTTTCGAGTCGGCCGTCTGTTCCAGACTGTCGGCAAAACGATATTCGAAACTATGTAGAGGATTCGGCTTCCTTGGGGCTCTTCCCACAGGTTGCTGAGCATGTAAGGGCAGTATGACAGCCATGAGAACGATTAGCGGTAATAGTGCTTTTTTCACCATATTACTTTGACCCCCTATTGGATTTCCCCGTAGATTTCTTTTGATCCCATGGAAGCTTCCGGTCGAAGAGCGTACCGTATTTCTGGTAATTATTGTATTCGACCGCCTGCTGTTTCCATCGCTCAAGCTCGGCGTCGTATCTCCCTCGCATCATCCCCAGCATGCCCGCTGCTTCGGAACTATGGGCCAGGTTCTTCATTTCCAGCGGATCTCGCGTCAAATGATACAATTCCTCGAAGGGTTTCATGGTTGTGTCACCATACCACCAGTAGGTGTATTTCAACTCCTTGGTCAACACGCTTAGGCTTTGAGTGGCTGGAGGGCCCCAAACATTAATAAAGCTCATCTGCTCATGGATATCCGACTCCGGATTTTCCAGCAACGGCAGCAGGCTGCGGCCATCCATGTTTTCCGGAGTGGGCAAGCCGGCCAGTGCCAGAATCGTCGGCGCAAAATCAATATTCCCTGTAAGTGCAGAGATACCCCACTGCTTGCCCGCAGAAGGGCTTCGTGGATCATAGATCATCAAGGGTGCACGCGAGGACTCTTCCATGGGCAGTACCTTGGAGCCATAGCCATGAGCACCGCAGATGAAGCCATTGTCACTGGTGTAGATGATCACGGTATTGTCGGCAACACCCTGAGCGTCCAACTCGGCGCGGATCATGCCCAGCGCCATATCAATGGCATAGATCTGCTGGTAGTACTTCGCCATGACCCCGTCATAGTCGGTATCGTAGTTCCACCCGGTGAAGCGAGCGTACTGACGTCCCTGTTTGCTCTGTGGGGACATATGTGCGCCAGCAGCACGTCCGTAATTGGCGGGCTTGGTGAAGGTCTTGCCCGCGTAAACATGATCAAACTTGGGATCGGGTGTCACGGGGCGGTGTGGGGCCTTGAAGCTGATCGATAGGCAGAAGGGTTTGTCTTGCTTCACAGCCGCGCGAATGACGTCCCGACCGAAGGCACCGTAGGACAGGGTGGAATGGGGATATTTGTCCGCATACTTGGCCATGGACTTATTCTGTTTGGTCACATAGGTTGTCTGGCCAGGTCCCCCACCCCAAAAGTCAAAGTCAGATTCACAAAGCCCCCTGCCCTCGACCTCCATGCCAAACTTGCCTGCAAAGGCCGTCAGATAACCTGCCTCGCGCAAAAGGATTGGGTAGGACTTGGCCCAAACCTCGGTCTTCATGTCACCGTGACTGAAATTGGTCCCGGTCTTGTATTCGTACATGCCTGTAAAGACCGTGGCACGGCTGGCCATACAGATCGCCGTGGTATTGTAATGCCGCTTAAAGATCACACCCTCCGTGCCCAGCCTGTCCATATTGGGCGTCGACACCTCCGGATTGCCATAACAGCCGACCGAACCTACATTCTGATCGTCTGCCATCAGGTAGACAATGTTGGGACGTTTCTTCGCCGGCTCGGCATGGGCCAATCCCGCACACAGGGTACTCACAAAACACATTGTAATAAGTGATCTCATCATATAGCCATTTCTCCTTTTCCAACTGCACCTTGTATGCTTTGGCATCGACAGGCGGCTTTGCCAAATATTAAAAGTGATCCACAAAAAATTGCACGGTTCGCTCAATGATCACCTCACGGGAGGGCTCGATATCCGCGTCCACCTTGCGCCAGTTGTGGCCGGCGTTTTTGATGATCATGATCTCAACCGGGGCCTTCAGGGACTTTGCTTTTTCATCCATATAATAGGCGTGTTTCACAGGGATGGTCGTATCTTTATCGCCCTGGATCATGAGCAGGGGTGGACTCTTTTCGGTTAGGTAGTTAATCGGGCTCATCTCCCTATAACGAGTGAGCTTGTCCTGAGGTCCAGAATCGCTGCCCAGCAGTCGAGGCGCAAAGCGATCCCTGAAATCGGGGCGGTCGTCATGGTTGAACAGGCTCATTTTCTCAAAGTCACAGGGGCCATACCAGGAAAGGCCTGCGACCATGTTATAAGAGACATCAGCAAGGGCAGGATCTCCGGGCAGACTCTCAGGCGAGGCCAGCAATAGCATCTGGGCGATGTGCCCCCCGGCCGAGTCCCCCATGACATAGAAACGCGTGGGATCGATGCCAAGGTCTTCGGCGTTTTTGGCTAAATAGCGTATGGCATCCTTGCAGTCTATGACGCAGTCGCGCATGGCCACATTGCTTTCCTTCTTGGCCAGTCGGTAGGAGACTGGGGCCACAGCAAAGCCCTTCTTGATGAGTTGCTGAAAGATCTGGCCAAAGGATCCGTTGGCTGCTTTGGTTCGGCTGCCCGCGGCCCATCCTCCACCGTGAGTAAAGACAATCACCGGGCATGTTGCAGTACGGTTGACCGTGGGATAATACAGATCCAAGTGTAAATCCTTTTCAGCGGCTTGCTTGTAGAGGACCTCCAACTTACGTTCACCACCGGTCTCCAGATACTTTGATTGCCTGGGCGTGCGTTTCCTGGCCTGGGGCTGACGCCGCTGAATCTCGGCCTCTCTGGCTTCCAGGTTGACCTTTACTTCCCAGTTTTCGATTCTCACGAAATAGCCGGCGGTCGGATCATCATCATGACAGGCCAAAAAGAGACATTCCGGCTTGCCATCCTTCCACAGAATGTGGGGCCGTTCGCTGCGTGCCAGTGTCGCTCCGAAATAGATCTCATTGGTCTGATACCCGACTTCCGGGATGCCCCAGTCAATCCCGCCCTTCGATGTATAGATCAGCCCCGGCCGATAGCCTCCCCTTTGTATTTGATCCGCTGGAATGGGATTGCTTTCCAACATGTTCTTCACGCCCTGCCGATCCTCCACAATCATGTAGTACATCCCCTTGTAGTAGAAAGCATAGGGGTCTTCAATGTCTATCTTGTGGTCCATATAGCTGATGAGCGGGTTCTGCGCGTAGTTTTCATAGGGCCCCTCAATCTCTCTGCTCACGGCCAGCGATATCTCGCGTATGGCTTGCTTACGACTGTATCTGTCGGTCATGGATTTATAGTAGATTCTGTATGTCCCATCAGGGGCCGGGACAAAGCTGGGATTCGACGCATGGACAATATTCGCCCCCTGCATGGTACCGGCAGCTCGGATAATGGGATTGTGTGGGCTCTCTGTCCAGGGACCGTTCAACGACCTGGCCGTGGCAATGCCCACCTCCTGCTTGGATCCGTTTTCGTCTTGATGTCGGTTCAGCAAAAACACGAGCACATAGGTGTCACCCACTTTTGAGACCTGCGGATTGTGGTACGAAGCATAATCGCTGGAAAAGGTGTCCTCAACAAAGGTATAAGGCCCCTCCGGTTTATCCGCCGTATAATGGGCAATCTTACTGTGTTTGATCCAACTGCCATTCTTGGGAATGATGGAATTGAACACGTGCAACGTGCCCTTTTCATCGTAGATTGGCGCCATGCCCCAGTTCCAATTTCCCTCCTGGGCTTCGATAATGTATTTCCCCGGGACCTGGGCCCTGCAAAAGGACGACACCTCCACAGCCACGACCGGTTCACTCATTACTCCAATTAAGACGATACCCAGCAAAACATTTGCTGCACACTTCATGGAGGTTTCCTTCATTTGATGTACTCCTACTTGTCTCACTTGTCAACGAATGCGGAAACCGTTGATGATCTTCCCAGGAAAGGTCTTGGGCAACTGGATCGTCAACGCATCAGAAGACCGTTTCCATTTGATTGTCTCGGAGCTGCCCATCAGCTCGATACCGGCAATCTCGCGCTCGAGCATTCCGCCGATCGCCAGGGTCTTGATGACAATGTCCTCTGTCGGCGGGGCCAGTACGAACGCATAGAGCACACCGTTCTTGGTGGTAAAGCGGATATCCTGCTGGGAGTAGTCCTTATGGTTTTCGCCTTGACGGCCATCCTTGATCTTTAGAGGCCCTTCGCCGAAGGTCTTCCAGGGACGTGTGCCGTAGATCCCCTCGCCGTTGATTTTCAGGAAGTCACCAAAGGCGGTTAGATACGCTTTCTGCTTTTCAGGAATGATACCGTCTCCCGTGAGGGCAATGTTGAGCATGACAATCCCATTCTTGCTGATGGCATCAACACCGTTTGCCAACATCACCGGGATACTCATCTTATTGGTTGCGGTCGCGCGATAGAACCAGCCCCCCGATAGATCAGTCGCCCACATCCAGGGCACCGGCTTGATCTCCCCGGCACCGCCGCGTTCGAGGTTGTAGGTAAAGGCATTACGGTCCAGAGCAGGGTTTTTCGTGGAGAAGACGACGGTTTGTTTGCCGTTGTTCTCCTTCAGGTCGCGGTTGATATACTCCGAAATGAATATCGGGAATTCCACCTCAGGGTATGGACCGCTATCATGATTGAACATATCGGGATCGTATTTTTCGACAATTTCCCAACAACGGGCGTACCAGTGCTTGTTCCAGCTGTCCTGCTTGGAGTAGTTCTGCGGATCGTAATCCATGTTGAAGAGCTTCCACTCCAAGGTTCCCTCTTTCTGATATTTGCGGGCAGGCCTGAACCAACCCGGCGACCAGTAAAGATGGGTCGAGATCCCAAACTTGAGTCCGTGTTTGGTGGCCGCTGCTTTCCACTCCTTTAGGGTGTCACGTTTGGGCCCCATGTTTACCGAGTTCCACGGGTGGAAGGAGTCATACATGTCGAAGTTGTCGTGATGACAGGCCACGGGCATTACGAAGCGGGCACCATTGTCTTTAACAAATTTCACCAGGGCATCAGGATCCCATTTCTCGGCCTTAAACAGCGGGATCAGTTTCTCGTAACCAAACTCCGACGGCGGCCCATACCGCTTTGTATGCCACTCGCTCAAGACCTTGGCAACCTTCTTTCCTCCGCCATACATATTGCGGCCATACCAGGACCCATCGTTCGGACGATTGGGATCAGCCGCGGACGAAATCCCCCAGTGCATCCAGACCCCGATCTTGCCATCAACAAACCACTGAGGCACCTGGTAGTTCGCCGCCAGGGACTCCCAGGTAGGATCAATTTGCCCGGCCATAGCCACTCCGGCTATGAGTAAACAAATGCACACAACTCGTTTTATCATCTTCATAAAGTATTGCCTCTTCTGATTGTGAAAAACATCTAACCAATATCCCCACATGTTAAATGGAGCTTTATTTATTCTTTGGTCTTGAAAAGAAGGGACTATCCAGCCCCACAGTTTTAAATCCGGTCACATCCTCAAGTACAATATCCTCCCGAGCATCTTCTGGAGAAACGCTATGGGTCACATTTTTAAAGACCACATTGTCGGCGTGACGAATATAATACCCCCAGGCGGGAAAGTTTCCGAACAACCTCACATCCGATTTACGTCCATCATATTCTATTGGGGTACCTGGAACCGTGATCAACCCACCTTTAAAGGAATCTACATTCACATTGGTCAAATAGACATTCTCAACTTTGTGAATGGTGTTGCCATCCTTAGTACCTGTAATAAAACTGCCCACAGGCTCCCAAACATTTCTAACGTCGAGATTCGAAATGGTGATGTCTTTCATGATGGTGATGCCCGGTGCCTTACTGCGTAAGCCGCCCCCATTCAGCAGTGAAATAGGAGTAAATACGTTATTCATTTTTATCCGGTTAAATGTTAAATCCGATACATGAGAACCATCAATTGATAAAATACAAATTTCCGCCTGGGCATGCACCATGTCAATATCTTCAAACAAGGAGTGTGTAAATGGGCCCACACTTGAAAATCCGTATTTAATCCCTTTCCACTTGGTACTGTTTATTGTCACGTTTTTGATAACCAGGTTATCAATTCCCTTAGAACTGTAACTCTTGGGAGTCAGTGCATCATCACCGCATTCTATAACGCTATTGGTAATGGATATGTCGTGGCAATCCAAAGGTGCTATTCCATCTTTACGAAGACTGGAAATATTGATGCCGTCAATAATGACATGATCTGATTCCTGAGGGACAAAGGTCCAGAAATCACTGTTAAGAAGATCGACGTTTGTAACCGTAACATTTTGTGAATTTATAAACCCCAACAAGAACGGGCGCTGGGAGTTAGGGCTGACTCTATATCCGTCTATGGCATTTCCATCAATGGTTCCCCCGCCGGTAATTGTTAAATTATCCACCTGGTTACCGAACAGGAAATACTTTGCAAAGTGTGATGCGTGTGCAAATGAGCCTTCATAATAGGTTTGGATTTTAGCATTATCCTGAATGGCTCGTATTACTGCATTTTCCGAAACCCATAGAGTTATATTTGCCTTAAGGGTAATGGACCCGGTCATATAAATGCCCTCATCGAATACCACAGAGCCTCCGGCAGGGCAAGCGGCGATGGCATTCGCTATGGCTTCACTGTTATCCGTACTGCCGTCTCCCACGGCACCGTAATCTTTAACATTGACTACATGAGCAGGAGGCTCACTTAGCGCTGTGCTCACACCAATGTTGTCGATTTGGGGTCCCCCTGCTGCAGATGTTGCAATAAGCTCCAGAGTATTTGCTCCGGTATTTAAATCGACAATCACCCGCGCGTTCCAATATTTGGCCCAGCCAACGGTCTCTGAATTGTATTCTGTAGCGGCGGGCCAATGAACCTCCCAGTTCTTCTTGAATGGACCAAAGGGTATATTTTTGATGAGAGCGCCACTCACCTTTAAATCACACGGGCGATCTTGATTGGTGTTATTGGCGTATTTTAGGATTAAGGTATACTTGCCCGCTTGTGCAACCGTGATGTTATTCCATGTCACAGTGGCGCCTTGCCCCCCTCATCTCCAGGTAGCCGCCCCCCACATAGGGAAAATACTCAGTGCTTGCCCTATTTTCACCGGTCTGGTGGGTGAAGTTTTCAGCTTCAAAATAATCTGTCGAAAAGGTGTCCGTTGCCCAACTCCAAACCGGTAGGCATAGCAAGCTTATCACGACGATACCTGTCTTCATTCTCAATTCTTCCTTCCTGCGAGCAATTCCCGTAATGATTGAGCGCCTACAAATGCTTCAATTCACTTGGCGCTTACTTGGCAAATTCCACATTCTCCAGGCGCAGAACAACGGCATTGGGCCATCTGCGATTATTGTAGAGACGCTGGGCTCGCTTGACGGAAACTTCCAGTCCGTCTTCGGTCTGTTTAAAGCGTGTGCCGATATCATGCCTGGAGGTGAACTTCTCGACGCGATGCTCCTGGCCGAGAACCCGGATTTTGGTGTCGGGAGTCGCTTTCAGCTCTTTAAGCACCACTTCCTTTCTGACGTGCCTGCCCCACTGCGTGCCGCCCTTTGGGTCGTTATCAGTAAACTGGGTAAGAAAGGCATAGACGTATTTGCCGTCCTTGGACTGGGTGTAGTACACATCCTTACTGCCGGCAGTGACACAGGGACGAATGTCGTGAATGGCCTCATCATTGACAAACATCCAGAGCGCCAGTTCACGGAAGCGTTCCTCCTGTTCAAGCGGAACAATTCCGGAAGGCATCGGCCCCATATTGATCAGCAGGTTGCCACCTTTGGCGCGGGTTTCGATCAACATATTGATAAGACGCGAGCCGGACTTATAGTCCTCGTTGGTCGGCTTGTACTGCCATTGGTTGCCCAAGGTAAAGCAGGTCTCCCACGGGCCGGGAATTGGGTCTGGGGGCAGTTTTTGCTCCGGAGTCACCATCTCGCCACGAGTCACCAGACAGTTAGGGGCAATCTTGTGGACGTATTGAGCCAGCTCCCCTTTATGCCCGCCATCAAGGAAGATCACGTCAATTTCGCCATAGTTGGAGAAAAGCTCATCCAGATGCTTTTTGGTGTAGGCAACCAACTCTTCGTAATACTTACGGCCCTGAGCTCCGCCCCGAGCCGGGACATCACGCTTATAATTGAAAGCAAAATCCTCCGGGGAATAGTAGTAGCCGACTTTCATGCCATGGCGGCGGCAGGCATCGACATACTGACGGACGATGTCCTTACCATAAGGCGTATGCATGATGCTGAAGTCCGTGGTTTTGGTGTCCCACATGCAGAACCCACTGTGGTGCTTGGTCGTGAGGACCATGTACTTAGCCCCCGCCAGTTTGGCGATTTCCATCCACTTGTCCGGATCGTATTGGGTCGGGTTGAAGGTTTTGGGCAGCTCATTGACGTAGCGATCCAGGTATTTGCGCGAGGCGTAGTCCATGGAATGGCTGATGACGGATCCGAGCTGTGAATCGAACGACCAGTGCACAAACATGCCCAATCCCCAATCCATGAATGCCTCTTCACGGGCGGGATCATTCTTGAGTTCACCGGCCAATTCCGGTTTACTGAACCTCTGCGCATCGCTATAAGAAGCCATCAGCAGAACCGTCAACAAGCATGTCTTTCCAAGTGATTTGATCATATCCATTTTAACTCCAGTCTAGTTTTGGTCAATAACAGCCACATCGTCCCAATAGCAAGTACCCTTGAATTCCTGGGACGTTCCGATCCACCAGGTTTTAGTATCTGCAGTCTTCGTGCATCGTATGGCATACCCTTCCGGCTGCAAACCGGTTGGCAGTTTTCCACCCGCTGCGGCAAACGCCCTTTGAGCGGCATTGTTTCCCAATGAAGAGAGGGCAATGGTCATGCTGCCTGCGGCCCCGTTCATGGCATCAGGACGGACCAACGTCGGCGCGTGGCCTCCTCTATTTCTCAACAAACCCCTCAACATCATCCAATACGATCTTCTGACGTGCGTCTTCTTCACGCAGGGTCATCTTTACGTTTTTAAACTCAACATTCTTGGCATGGCGGATATAGGCTCCCCATGCGGGCAGGACGCCAAAGAAATACTGCTCCGGGTAGCGTGTCTCGTCCTCTGGAACCACGCGATTGGCCTCTTCATCGATTCCGCCGGGGTAGGAAATGCTGATATTTTCCAGCAAGACATCTTCCACATTGTGCCCGGGAATACCGGCGATCATGATGGGGCCGGCTTTGGCTATGTCTTTGTCTGTCACTGTCTTCGCGCGCGGCTGGATCGTCACGTTCGCCATCACGTCGCTGATCCTCACCCCTTTAATCGAGCCAACTGAGGCACCTTCGGATTTTTTTCCATTCAGTAAATTAGTGCCAGTATAGGTGTTTTTGGTATAAATCCTTCCGCGGTTTGCCAGGCGAATAAAGATCGGGGAACCGACATTGTCCATCACAATGCGTGAAATCTTGATGTTTTCCATGCGCCCACCGTCCACAATCTGCAGTTTGATGCCGCCCATGGGGCAATCGAAAAAGTAGCAGTTCGAGACATCCACATCGATGAACCCACCACTCGATGACGTTCCGCATTTTAGCCCTGCGGTGATGCTGCTCACGTTGCAGTTACGAACGACAATATTGCGGCATGGGTTCAGTGAACTCTTCAGGCAAATCGCATCGTCATGGGAGTGAATTTCGCTATTTTCAAGCAGTACGTTTTCACAGCCGTCAATATCGAAGCCGTCATTGTTCGAATTATTGTCCCGCATCTGCAGGGTTACACCGGTAATGTGCACATCTTTGCAGTCAACCAGATGAATCCCCCAGAAGGCCGGATTCTTGTAGGTCAGGCCGGAAAAAGTCACCTTCTTGCAGTTCTCGAAGCGGATCAGCCTCGGCCGGTTATCTCTGCCGCCGGGGCCCGAGCGTTTGGGAAAGGCCTGCCGTGATCCACGACCGTCGATTATGCCAAGACCTTCAAACCGAATATTGGTCGCGTCCTCAGCATAGAGCAGGCATTCGGAATTCCCCTCGCGCGCCGGCCGCAACGTGTCGATCGGATAGTCCTTCATGTCCTGGCTACCCAGTAATTCGGCCCCGTGATCAAATGAAAGGGTGACATTGCTTTTGACTTGAACCGTACCGATCACAAAGCGTCCGGCCGGTATCCGAACGACCCCAACCCCCGCTTCTGAGCAGCGATCAATCGCCTTCTGCACAGCGACCGTATCCAGATCAATACCGTTGCCAATCGCCCCAAGGTCCTTGATATTGAAATCTGCAGCTTGCGAAAGGCCGACCGTCGTCGCCAATAGCATCAAAATAGTTGTCAGTTTATAAGTCATTTCTTTTCCTTTTCCAGTTCTAATTACGCTCTGCCGAAAACACATCACCCTCTGGCTTGGCAGGCAGGGTCTTCTGCCAGGCTTCAAGCTTTTTGAGCAACTGTTTCACGGTTTCCGGATGCTGGGCTTTCAGATCGTTTTTCTCATACACATCCTTGGCAATGTCGTATAGCTCTACATAACCGAGATCGTTATTGGTCACCAGTTTCCAGATCTGATCCACTACGGCGAATGAAACCCAGTGGTCGGGTTTGCTGTTCGATGCCGGCCAACGTGACGGATATTTCCAGAAGAGAGGCTTTTTGCGGACAGGATAGGGTTGACCCTTAAGCGTTGCCACCTGGCTGACGCCGTCCGGTTGATAATCCGTCGGCAGCTTCACTCCGGCAATTTCACAAAACGTGGGCAGCAAATCAACGGCCGACATGAGCGACACATCGTCCACCTTGCCCACCGGCACTTTGCCGGGCCAACGTGCAATAAACGGTACGCCGATGCCGCCCTCGAAAAGCGAGGCCTTAAAGCCTTTACGACCGCCGGTGATACCTTTGGAAGCGCCCCTGCCGTACCCCGCGCCCGTGGCAGAGTCGTAAAACAGCGAGAGCTCATCTGAAGAGCCGGCCGGTCCGTTGTCTGAACTGAAAATAACCAGTGTATCTTCCGTCAGCCCCAAGCGGTCCAAGGCATCGAGTATTTCGCCGACACGGTCATCGGCATGCGACAGAATCGCTGCGTAGATATTGTCCCCCTCCTCGTCCAATTCCCGAAAACGCCAGCGATATTTCGGCAGTGTATGATGCGGTGTATGCGGCTCGTGTAACCACACATTGATGAAGAAAGGCTTGGCGTCTTTCTTGCTTTTCTCCATAAAAGCGATGGTGTGCTTGGCGTCTTCATGCCAAGGCATCTGTTCGCCGGAACAGTTAAACGCGCCGTAGTCGTCGTAGCCGTATTTCCCCGGTATCGGCGAGTCCGGAATCATGTTATTGGAAAGATGCCATTTGCCGTAGTGAGCAGTGGCATAACCGCCCTCTTTCAGGAAGCGTGCGAGAAACGGAGCGTCCAGATCCAGCCAATCGGGCATGTTGCGTCTTTTATTCGACGACACCGGGGCAAAATGTCCGTCAATGTTATGACGCGCCGGAAAGTGACCGGTCATCACCGCCGTGCGGCTCGGTGAACAGACCCCACTGGCCACGGTGAAGCGGTGAAAATCGGTGCCCTCTTCGGCCAGCCGGTCGATGTTCGGCGTCTTGACGTACGGATGTCCATGGCAGCTCAAATCACCCCAGCCCCAGTCGTCTGCAAAAATAAAGAGTATGTTCGGCCTGCCTGCCACGTCATAGCCCTTGGGCGAAGACGGGTCCGCAGCCTGAACAGTCACAGCAAACAGAACAGCAATTAAACATATAAGTCTTCCAACCATCTATCTCATCTCCTTTATCACGGGTCTAACTGCCAAACACGACGTGACAACAAGCATCATCACAGCAGCAACCATTGCAGCAAATCTTTGGAACATAACATACGCCTTCAACAGTTTAGCCTATAGAAAATCTTCACGAGTAGGTGTAAAGGTGTCGACAATGACAC
>DATKWR010000931.1:0-7295 GCA_035529475.1 Sedimentisphaerales bacterium
AGTATAACGCCTCTCAAGGTCTGGCAGTTCACGAACAAGTCCAATATGACCCCGGATCCAATCAAATTCGTGGACATCCCCAGCAACGCCGGTGAACTCATGGGCATTTACGAGAAGATTGCGTCCCTGGCTGACGACTACACGGGCATTCCGGCATACAGTTACGGCAACGACCGGGTGGCCGGTGCCGGCAGGACTCTCGGGGGTCTTGAAATGCTGATGAACTCAGCGGCGCGCGGAATCAAGCGGGTTATCTATCGGATTCACACGGACATCGTATCTCCGTCCATCGGCGGGCTTGTTGAATGGAACATGCTCTACGATCCCGACGAGAGCATAAAGGGCGACGTAGAGGTCAAGCCGGTGGGCATTGCTGCATTGATTGTGAAGGAGCAGCTTGCAGTCCGGCGCAACAAGTTCCTGGACTCAACGAACAATCCGGTTGATTTGTCGATCATAGGAATCCCCGGCAGAGCGGCGTTACTCCGAGAAGAGGAGAAGTCTCTGGAAATGGGGGCTGGCACGGTTGTTCCGTCGAAAGAAGCGATAGAGCAAAAGGTCAGAGAAGAAGCGATGTTAGCGGCACAGGCAGGGCAAGCGGGTGCTTCGCCCCAGGCCGTGCCAGAGGCCGCATAAACGGCTAAACGGGAGGTAGTAGTATGCGTAGGATACTGACAGCGATAGTGGTGACAGTGTTGGCGTTCGGTCTCTTCGGTGGGTCTGCCGTTGCGGCCGACCGGGAGCAAATGACGATAACGGAGTTGACTGTTATCGGAGACGCTATCCTTCCGGCAGGAAGTATTGGGTCAGCGGAACTTGCCTCGGCTGTGCAAACTGCCGTCGCATCTTCCTTGTCTGTGACCTGTACGACCAATGCGAACGGCGGAACGAACGTGCTGGTTGTCACGGCGAAAGACCTAAACGGTACTACGCTGGCAACGAACGTATTCTTCCGTTGTTGGATTGGCGATACGGCTGGTTCTGTTCCTGCGGCAGTCGTAGGCGCGTTCACCGTATCGAACGGAACGGAGATACAGGAAATCATCGACAAGGGTGACTATTACGTGATGACGGCTGCGGCTGGCACCGTAACCATCACCATCAGCGACACTCCGGGCGTCACCAATTACTTCCATGCCGTTGCGAGTGGCGGAAGAGTGGGCCTGACGACAATGGCGTGGAACATAGTTCCGTAAGAACTAATTTCGGCTTCCCCGGCGGCCACTGGGGAGCTTTTACAGGGGCGGTTGTGTGGGACCACACTCTCATACAGCCGCCCTTTTGTTTTGGAGGAGAGACGTGAAGCAACCGAGCGAACAAACACTTGTGGCGCTGACCGTGCTGAGGGGAAACCCTCATTTCCTCGTTGTCATGAAGTGGATTGCAGAGTCGCTCCGGGATCAGGACGAGCATAACAGGGCTGAGACAGACGATGTTCTTCTCAGACAGGGGCAAGGGAAGGCCCTTGAATTAGCAGATTTTACGAAGACGGTGGGTGATGCCTCTGGATTGATCGAACGAATTCGATCAGCTCCGGAGAGACGTGCCCAGGATGAGAGTCAGGTATAACAGCACGGACACTCTCCGCAAGGAGAACCCGCGCAAAAAGCGGATACCGCGAAAGCGACCCGCATGGAGAAGAGAGAATGCCTACAGCAGTAGAACGGATGAAGCAGACAGAGGCCGAGGCAGACCGCGAGCTGGAACGACTCCAGCAGGAATCTGTAGCAGGGGATACTCCGCAGCCGACACCGGCGCCGGAACCCTCAGTGGAGATACCTACGCCCGCGCCGCAGCCCCAGGATGCTGGTGAAGAGCAGCAGCCGCAGCCGGAAGAAGTAGCCGATGAGATGGTGCCGAAAGCCGAGTACGACCGCGCAATGGCCGCACACCGGACATTGCAGGGTAAGTACAACGCCGAAGTGCCGCGCCTGATTCAGAAGATCGACGCCTTGGAAACAAAGCTCGAAATGATGAGGACGGTACCTCAGGAGCCACCGAAGCCGTCAGTTCCGCCGCATTTGCGTCATGTGAAGCCCGAAGAGGTGGAGAACCTCGATAAGGACGCACTTGACCTGCAATCGCGGATGGCGCGCGGCGAGGCCGAGGCACAGGCTGATATAGTGCGGGAAGAGATTGCTCCGACAATCGCAGAGATGAAGCGTGAACTTGCGAAAGCAAAGGAAGCTTCAACTTGGGCGGAAGTCGAGGCGGTCCACCCCGGCGCTCACGGCATGGACGTAACGGATCCCGACTGGGACGCGTTTCTGAATACCAGGGACGAGTGCAGCGGGTTCACGTACAAGCAGCTTGGCAAAGCAGCTCTCGATGCCGGCGACAGTCGGCGTCTCATCAGCATCATAACGAAGTTCAAGTCTACTGCCGATGGTTCAGATACGCTGGTCCCGCAAGGGAGTGAACGTGTGATGGCCCAGGTGAAGCCTGCTACGGCGAGAGCCGCGCAGACAACCAGGGGTACTGTCAAGCCGACTTTGATGCAGTCAGACTACCAGAAATTCGTCTCAGACGTAAACAAGGGTGTCTACCGCGGAAGGCCGGATGTGTTGAAACGACTCGAAAACGAGTTTGACTCTGCGATAGAGGAAGGCCGGTTGATTTTGGGGCAGTAATTGTACACGCCTCTTCAGCATCCGGTGCTGATCTTCTCGGGGGGATCAAGGAAAGGCGACTATGAGTCTTGCTAGAGCAAGTGGGTTCAGGAACATCGGCGCGAGCACGATGTCGTATATCCCCGTGGTATACGCTGCGAAGTTGATAACCAAGTTCTATGACGCGTGCGTTCTGGCCGCGATCTCGAACACGGATTATCAGGGTGAGATCAAGAACATGGGTGATTCGGTAATCATCCGTGGCGTGCCGGATATGACAATCCGGGACTGGCAGGTTGGTGGAACGCTGACGATTGATCAGCCCACCGCGACTCCGACCACGTTGAACATCGACCACGCGAAGGTGTGGGCGTTCATCATGGACAAGATCGACCAGAAGCAGACGGACATCAAGAGCGCAGCCGAGAAGTGGGCTACGGATGCTTCCGAGCAGATGAAGATAGCGATCGACACGGATGTCCTCGCGGACATCTATGCCGATGTCAACGCCTACAACAAGGGCGCAACGGCTGGAATAAAGACCGGGAACCTCGACCTCGGAGCGGATGGTGGCACGTCCATCAGCCTGACGAAGACGAATATTCTCGAAAAGCTCACCGATTGCATGCAGGTGCTCGATGAGCAGAGCGTACCGGAGACGGGTCGCTTCATCGTACTGCCGCCTTGGGCGTGCGGTCTGATAATGAAGTCGGATCTCAAGGACGCTTCGCTGGCCGGTGATGGGACCTCCATCATGCGTAACGGCAGGCTCGGCATGATCGCCGGGTTCGAGATATTCAAGAGCAATCTGCTCGCCACCTCGAATGATGGCGTGGCGGCCGCTTGTCATCACTGCCTGTTCGGTGTCAAAATCGCGACAACCTTCGCTTCTCAGCTTGTTGAGAACGAAGTCACGGACAACACCTACGGGTTCGGGAAGATCTACAAGGGTCTCCAGGTGTACGGCAAGAAGGTCGTTGTCCCGAAGGGGCTGGGCGATCTCTACGCCAAGAAGGGCTAAACAAACGGGACGGGGCTGGGCAGAAATGCCCAGTCCTAACCCATAACGTAACGCGAAAGAAAGGTACACGATCATGGCAGTAGATACCAATGTTGCGACAAAGAAGGGTTCGGCGCCAATCTCGCTGTCGAACAGACTGAGAATGTTCGAGCGCACGGTTGACTTCTCGGATGACAATCTGGCATCCGGCGCATGGTTCGAGATCATCCAGCTCCCGGCGAACAGCATCGTCATCGACGGAATGCTGCACGTCATCACGGAGCAGGCAACGCTCACACTGGCCCTTGGCTACGGTGGCGGGCATGAACTGCTTGGGGCGACCACGGTTGCCACAGCAAAACAGAGCACTGCGATGGAGCATAAGGCCGTTGTGTGGCCGACCACGGACGACGATGTGAGTATCGTCGCTGGCGCCGCAACTGCGTCAACAGCAGTTGTGACGGTCAGTCTCCTCGTTCTTGTTCCGGACGATAACCTCGTCGGGGACAACGACCTGTAAGCATTGATCGAAAGATGGAGCCCGAGGGATGGTCTCAACCCGCCCTCGGGTCTTCTTGAATATTCAGAGGGGTTGATCAGAAAGGGGCAAGCTATGTTTCTCAGAAAATCGGGGACAAACGAGATATTTGGATGGACGCCAACTCTCGCCAAGCGCAACGACATGCAGGCGATAGATGACGAGGATGCCGCGAAGTGCATGGAGCTTCACAACAAGGAGAAGCTGGCAAAGCTGGGTCTGAATCGAGCAAACGGAGCGAGTGCAGCCAGGAGCGCAGCGCCCGAGTCGGACCCGTTCGCGACGTTGGACGAAGACGGCGTAGCCTCGAAGGCTGTTGAGTTCAAGGTCAAGCTCGGAAAGAAGCTCAGCCTTCAGCAGAAGCGCGCTAAACTGCGCGAGATAGCCGCCGCAATCGAGAGGGCGAGCGTCATGGGCAGCACGAGCAGCCCGACGACGACACCGGAAACGGCAAAGACCCAGGTCGCGCCAAAGGCAGAGCCTGATGGGGATACTGCTCCAGATAAAGAGGAGTAAAACTTATGGCTTTGATCGGCACGGCCGCAGTCATCACCGCTGTCCGGGATACGCTGAACGATACCGTTGCCACCTACAGGTGGAGCAGCGAGGCGATGCGTCGGTATATCTACGATGGCGAGATGATGATTCTCAAGAGCCATCCTGAGTGTCAGTACGACACGGCCGTCGCCGTAGCCACAGATCCCACGCTTTACACCGCCACAGACGGCGACACCACGCTTACCGAGCGCTGGCGAGTGCCATTGGAGCACTACGTTGTCTTCCGGTGCCTCCTGGAGGATGCCGATGATGCGGCGAATCTCGACTTGGCTAAGGAGCACTACGGTCTCTTCACGGCAGAAATGGAGTAACTATGGCCTCATCCGTTACGGCGTACACCAGTTTGTATCCGCTTGTGGTGCCTGAATTGCCTGGCATCGAGACCGTGCATCTCCTGCAAGAGTTCAGGAATGTGGGGCGCGACTTCTGCCGGCGCTCGGAAGCCTGGCGTGAAGAGCTGAGTCCGGTCAACATCGTGGCCGACAAGACCACGTATGCGCTCCCCATGGAATACGACGTTATGGTTCTCCGAATCGTCTCACTCAAGACCGGGGGAACAACGGCAGACCCCATAAGTGCCAGCGAATATGAGCTTGTGAATGGTCAGAACACAGTAGTTCTCGACGATGCTCCCAGTTCAGCGCTTACCGATGGCCTGATAGTCAAGGTCGTACTGATGCCGCATCTCTTCACGGACGATCTGGCGGCGCACTTCATGGAGAAATGGGGCGAGAGCATCTGCACTGGAGTCAAGGCGGCATTCATGCGAATGCCTAACAAGAAGTGGTCAAATGACACAATGGCAGATCAGTACGCGAAAGACTACGCGGCCGATATCTGCTGGGCTCGCTTCGATAACGAGCACAACAATAAAACCATGAACGTGGAAGTCGAGTACAACAATTGGGCGGTGTAACCATGCCAGCAACAGCTTCAACTCTGACGATAGACCTTGCGACGAAGAAGGTCACGGTATCTGGATCACTGGCGATCCGGGAGAAGGTCACGGTGACTCTCGTCAATCTCGGCGGATCAACGGCATCCAACTTATCTCTTCGCCTGCTCAACGGTGCTGAGACCATGGCGTTCTGTCTTGTATTCACGGCGTCCGGCGATACCGCCGTTGGAACTATGGATCTCTCCGCCGCGGCGCTCATTGCCATCTTCGATGCAGATGAGGATAGACCCGACGCCAAGCGGCAGCTTCACATCACGGTATGGGATAAGGGGGTAAGGAAATGCCTCGTTCATCACCAGGTTGACATATCGAACTGCGTTTACACGACCACCATGACGGCACCGACGCCGCTGTAGGGAGGCAAGTATGGGTACGAAGACGACGGCGACGATAGCATGTACGCTCACGACAAAGAAGGCAACGGTCTCGGTAAACAGTTCTGCATCCGGCCTTATGTCACTCCGGGAAACCGTGGCAGTAACACTCACCGGGAGCGGCACCTTTGGCGCCGCCGATCTGGTTCTGGGACTCGTTGACAACGGCACACTGCTTGCCACCATTGCCCAGGGAGGCTTCACCGGAACTGGTCCCTCCAGTATCACCGGCGATCTCAACCTGAACACGACGGAACTCGTGGCGGTGTTCAGCGCGGATGTAGGCCGCACCAGGCGCAAAGTGGCCCTGTGCATATGGGACATCACGAATCAGGCATTGGTCATCAACGACTACGTGGAGATCCTCAACAACCCCTACAGCACGGATATGGACGATCCCGCTGCGGCGACTCCGATAGGACATGGGGACTACGCTCCAATCGAGAATGGCGTCACGAATGGCGATGCCCACACCCACCAGAACGGCGACGGTGCCGATCTCAGCGTGTACTACATCAAGAGAAACATTTCCGGAGCCAATTTCAGATTGTCAAGCGATGGCCTGAATCTTGAGTTTTACGATGTGGTTAGAAAGACATGGAATACTGTATTGCTTGCCAACGGGAGTTTTGGGTCTTTGCCCGTTTAAGGAGAATTATGAGACGGATCATTGCGATCTTTGGAATACTGACTGGTCTCACGGTATCAAGTTTTGCCGCATGGACAAACCTAGTACCTGTAGATACCGGCATAATGATAAACTACTCCAACTATAACATCACGTTCCCTACCGGGGCGGCACAGCGGGCACAGATGCTGACGACGAACGATATCGCAGAGCGGTCGGACCTCGATATCGTCAGCAATGTATTCCGGTCGGCGATTTCCATTACCGACAGCAATGTGGTCAGTGCCACCAATAAACTCATGCAGACCAGTAACGGACTCTACACAGCCATGGTGGCGACGAGCAATGGGCTTCAGACACAGATAACGGCGGCAACCGGCACAACGATGATCGTGTCGAATGCGCTGGCAGCCCACCGCACGAATGCAGCCAATCCCCATGCCACCACATGGGCGCAGGTCGGGGCACCGAGCAACAGGTGGACAACCGCATGGCGACTGTTCTACACGGATGGCAGCACCAATATTCAACCGATTGCGCTGGGGTTGAATGGCTCATACCTTCGCAGCGCAGGAACGAACACGGCCCCATCATTCGGCAACGCAACAGTCCTTGCCACGAATCTTTGGC
>DATKWR010000932.1:0-4308 GCA_035529475.1 Sedimentisphaerales bacterium
TTTCCGCATTGATTTCCCCGCCTCTGTCACCCCGACCGAAGCGGAGGGGTCTCGCCTCGGTCCGTTGCCCTTTTCCCGCCGCCCGCGCGCCAACGCAAAGCCTCCTCTCTCCGCACTCTGCCTTTTGCATTGCTTTTCCCCATCCCCCATGCCAAAATCAACTAGGCTCAGAAGGTCGCCCGCCACTGGCGGTTTCACTGTGATGCTGTGGATGCTTGGCTGAACATGTGCGCCCCAGGACAGGTTGGCCCTTTCAGGAGTCCGAGGCATGCGTAAGCGGAAGACGACGGCAGCCCCCTGCGATGGTGCTCAGCCTGACATCAACTACGCACTTGTTGAAGGTACGCGCCCACCGCTCTATAAAGCGATGAAGTACTGGGGAAAGAAACCCCATAACATCTGGAGCACCTATATTGAGCGATATTGCCCCCCCGACGGCATAGTCCTCGATCCTTTTGTCGGTAGCGGGATCGCGGCGTTTGAAGCGGCCAAGCTTGGGAGGCACTCCATTGCTTTCGACCTCAATCCGCTGAGCGCGTTCTTCATAGAAGTACTCTCCTTGCCGTTCGACGAAAACGCCTTCTGCAAGGCTTGCCACAGGATATCGGCGGACATTGCCGCCGATCCGCTCTACAAGACCCATTATCTAACCACCTACAAGGGCGAGCCAGCAGAAATATACAATTATCGATGGCTTGGTCGCACGCTGTCCGAGGTAGTTCTTGCAACTGACTCTGGCATAAAAGCTCGAATCGCTGCTCGCTCCGCGGACAAAACAAAGACGAAGCACCTTAGTAGCATCAAGATTCCCTACTGGTATCCGAAAGACAAGTTTCCGCGAACGCCATCTATTACTCACAAATTCATCAAGGACCTCAGGGGCGATTCCTTTGCAGACCTCTGGACTCGGCGCAACCTTTACCTCCTTGCTAAAATCTACGATGCGATCCTGGCTGTCAAGCGACCTAACGTTCGGCTACAGCTAGTGTCTGCTTTTATCCAGACGTTACATCTCACATTTCGCATGGTCTACCCCCGTAGTACCGAATCAAACCGCGATTTCTCAGGCAGTTGGGGACGGGCAGACTACATGATTCGGCGTAAGTCAATGGAACAGAACCCACTGGTTATCTTCGAGCGGTCCTGTCTAGGGAAGCAAGGGGTACTCCCGGCGTTAAGGGATGCCCAGACGCATTTTCCTAATGGCTTGTCGGTGATAGACATCACAGCCTCGCGCCGCATCCGAAAGCGGCCGCTGATAAACTACGGTACAGTTGATGTTGCGGACTTGCACCGGTATCTGCCTGAGAGGAGTGTGGACTTCATCATCACAGACCCACCCTATGCAGGCCTGGTGCGTTACCTCGACCTCAGCCTCGTGTGGTTGGTGTGGCTAAAGAAGCTTAACAAGAAGAAGTACACGCCTGATCTTCTTGCGGAGATCACGATTAAAGATGGCCAGATCGGACGGGAGGAGTATCGCCGTCGCCTGACGAACGCTCTCAAACAACTTCATCGCGTGCTGAAAGACGACGGCAAGATCGTCATCACATTCCACCACCAGGAAATGAAGGAATGGAACGAGTTCATCAACGCTGTTCGATTGTCAGGGTTCACATTTGATAAGGTTACTCACCAGTACAACAGACGGTCGGGTGAATCCAATGTGGCCAACCCATATGGGACTTCAGGTTCTGATTTTTACATCCGATGCGTTAAACAGCGCGACGTAGACTTCACGAATGATACGTCAGGCCTAGAACACTTTGTCGTCCAAAAGGCTACTGAGATAGTTGCCCGGCGAAATGAGCCAACGCCCTACAACTTCATTTTCGATGGCCTTGTGCCTGAGCTGCTTCAAGCCGGTCTCAGTCATTTCGCTCAGTCCCGCGAGAACGTGGCTTCCATCCTTCGCTCGCAGTCGGGGCCGGGGAAGGTGTTCACCTGCACAAAAAACAACGACTCAAAAGCGGGGGACATTTACTGGTTCAATGAGCCCGATCGGCACATAAGCCACCCTGACCGCCATTTGAAGGACCGCGTTGAGGACACAATCGTGTCCCTCTTGCGACGCAAAGTGTCGGTTCGTTTCGATGACGTACTGGGTGAGTTGTTCCGAGAGTACCCGAACGGCCTTACACCCGACATACGTTCAGTGCGGCCCATCCTGGAAAAATATGCCTTTCGCGCAGCCGGTCGGTGGAAGATTAAAGATGCGACAGCGGCCCTAGTGACGAAACACACAGCGATCATCGAATTCCTCTTGAAGATCGGCAGGCGGGCTAGGGCATCAACGTTCGTTGGCAAGCGTGAGCAAGGGGAATCGTGCAGTGGGGGTAAGGTCTTGCGGGATATTGCAGCCCACTCGGCCTTAGATGGGTTGTCTGGGTTCGATGACCAGCAGCTGGAGAGAATCTCTATGATTGATGCTCTTTGGCTGAGAGATAATCCCTTGCGGATCGTGGCGGCCTTTGAGGTGGAGAACTCGACGAACTTTACATCTGCTCTTCAGCGGGCGTCGAACCTACCGCACAAAATCCCGAAGTTCATGGTGATACCAGATGGTCGTAAAGCTGAACTTGTTGCCACCACCGACCCATTGTTCGTCACGACCTTCCGAGCGCATACATGGAAGTACGTGACTTACAGTTCAATCGAGCGACTCGCGGGCTACTCGAATGCCAGCCTGAAAGAGATAATGAGGATTGGTAAGGATCTCCCATGACGAAGGCAAAGAACACTCCAGAAAAGCGGAAGAAGCCCCGGAAGCCTTTATCAGAAGAGGGGAAACCAGGGCGTTACGATCCTCGCAACACGCTTAATGACCTCACCGGCAAGGACTGGCTTCTGTTGACCCGTAGCTATTGGAAAACGGAACCGTCGCCAGACGATAAGACTGCCTACTCTCATCCTGCTCCGTTCTTAGTGCGTGATGTTCAGAAGCTCATCAGTTTGTTCACGAAAAAGGGCATGACGGTGTTGGACCCGTTCGCCGGCAGCGGCACTGCTCTGCTTGCAGCACTTCAGATTGACAGGAGAGCGGTGGGGATCGACATCAATCCGGAGTACGGCGAGCTGACCAAGTTGCGTCTGGCAGAGAAGGGATATGATCAATACACCTTTATCATTGGGGATTCTCGCGAGAAGGTGCATGATGTCGGGCCTGTGGATTACATCGTCACATCGCCGCCTTACCACAATATTCTCAAGAATGATGGAAAAGGCACACGTCACTGGTCAGGCAAACAGTACCGTATGGCCGCCCGTTCTGGTGTTGAGGCGTATACTGACTTGCCGAATGACCTCGGCAACCTTGAGGAGTACGGGGATTTCCTGGACGGACTGAGAGACATCATGGGTGGCTGCCTTGCGGCGCTCCGGCCCGGCCGTTACTGCACCATCATAATTAGTGATTTCACTGTCAACAAGATTGAGGTATGCGTACAAGCCGATGTTGCCCGGACGATGGTCGGCGTGGGATTCGTGTTCTGCGGGACTACCGTGCTTTTTCAGCCCGTGAAGCCTCTCTACCCGTTTGGCTATCCATACGCATACAAAATCAATCACCATCACCAGAATCTGATTACCTTTCGGCGGCCTCCTGAGCCGGCAGTTGTTGCAGCTTTGCAAAAGGTGGGCCGTTAAGGGCCTGTCTATGCGCGGGGAATTTGGGGAACACCATACCGCTTTCGGTTTTCCGTTTTCCGGGGACAGGCATTTCCGCCGAACGGCTTTCGCCCGGAAGGCCCAGCCTTAACGCCGATGCTTGGCGGCTTCGCGGCACTCTTTGCACTTTCGCCTACCACCCACGCCCCGCTGAAGGTTTTCGCGCTCTATGTTGTTCCCCGTGTTGCACTCCGAGTGGTCGTGGTACACTTCGGACTTTGTCGAATGCCAAGGCTTCTGGTGTGGCATAACACTCTCCTTTGTTTGAAAGACACCCAAGAGTTTCCTACATTTATACCATCTGATTGGCCTCGATGCAACAACATTTTTCTCGCGGCGCTATCCTTAATTCGGGCAACGCCATACTGCTTTCGGTTTTCCGATTTCCGGCGACAGCCATTTCCGCCCCATCCTGTGGTTTGACGGCAGGCCGCCAGGCCTCGCGGCCTGTCGAGCCCGCGGGCTACAGGCTGAAGGCTTTAGACTTTGGACCATTTTCCACCCTCTGCGGTCTCAGCGGCCTCTGCGTTGAAGGCTGTGTCGTTTTGTCGTTCCCCCATCCCCCCTCTGCGTCCATCTGCGTTATCTGCGGATGTCCGTCGCCGTCTGCCGCCTGCCACGGCGTAGTCTCGCGTAAGCGGA
>DATKWR010000933.1:0-2191 GCA_035529475.1 Sedimentisphaerales bacterium
CTGACGAATCATTCCTACTTCAATCTTGCCTGCAAAGGGGACATCCTTGGCCATGAGCTGATGATCGACGCGGACAAATTCACGCCGGTCGATGAGGGGCTGATACCGACCGGTGAGCTTCGCAACGTCGCGGGAACACCGATGGATTTTCGAAAGGCTACAGCTATCGGCGCCCGCATCGAGCAGCAGGACGAGCAATTGAAATTCGGCCTGGGCTACGACCATAACTGGGTGCTGAATCGCTCCGACGGCTCGCTTCGAATGGTGGCGCGCGTGTATGAGCGGACCACCGGGCGGGTGCTGGAAGTCCACACGACCGAGCCGGGCGTGCAGTTCTATTGCGGCAATTTCCTGGACGGCACCATTACCGGGAAATACGGCAGAGTTTACCAGAAGCGCAATGGCTTCTGCCTGGAGACCCAGCATTTCCCGGATTCTCCGAACAAGCCCAGTTTCCCCTCCACGGTGCTCAACCCCGGCGAAAAATACGCCTCGACAACGGTTTATAAGTTCGCCACAAAATGAAGCCGCAAAATGGTTACTGCCTGTGGAAAACTGTCATGCTGAACACAGTGAAGCATCTGGCCATTGGACGAGGGGAACGTTGCGTTACGTTCGCGACCCAGATCCTTCGCCTGCGGCTCAGGATGACTTGATACGGGGATACAGCGGGATTGGAGTCGCAACTCTATTTAGGGGAACCACCAGCTGGCTTGTAACTGTCACAACCGATGATGTTGCACCTCGCATGTTAATGCGCCGTTGTCAAAAGCAGGCTGGCCGAGATAGAAAGACAGCCATGCCCGTTAACGGAGATTCATACCGAGTTGCTCAGGACTTGGCTTTTGGCAAGGGAAAGACGTCGGATTCGGTTCGGACCGTTCTGAACATCTCGTCCATCTTGGCGAGCAGCTCGCGGTTTTCCTGGGCCAAATCATGCGATTCGCCTATGTCTTTGTCGAGGTCGTAGAGTTCGATCTTTCTGTCGGGCTTGAGGCGAAGAGCCTTCCACTTGCCCATGCGGATGGCCTGCTGGCCGCCCAATTCCCAGTACAGGTATTCGTGCTTCTTCTGCCGTGCGGGTTGTCCGAGCAGAGTGGGGAGCATGGAAATACCGTCAATGTTCGGCGGCGGTTCTACGCCTGTCAGCTCGCAGCAGGTCGGCAGAAAATCCCAGAAGGCCGAGACGTGCTCGCTCGTGCTGGCCGTCTTGATTTTGCCTGGCCAGCGCGCAATGTAGGGCACGCGTATCCCGCCTTCATACACGGAGGCTTTCAGGCCCCGCAGAGGTTTGGCGCTCTCGAAGAACGCAGAGTCCGATCCGCCGTTGAAGGTCGGCCCGTTATCGCTGGTAAAGATGACAAGCGTATTGTCGTCGAGCGCCAGGTCCTTGATCAGGGCCATAATCTGCCCCACGGAGCGGTCCATTCGCGTGACCATCGCCGCATAGCAGGCGCGGGGATTGGGATGAGGAAAATATCCTTTGTCCCCCGTGTAAGGCGGGTCGGGCCAGAGGCCCCGGTATTCGGCCAGCGAATCCTCCGGGACCTGAACGGCGACGTGCGGTATGGTGAAGGGCACGTACAACAAGAACGGTCGGTCCCTGTTGGCCTTGATGAACTTGAGGGCCTCGGCGGCGATCAAATCGTGCGAATAGGCCCCCTCTTTGCCGTCCTTGTTGGCTTCGATCCATTCGACCTGGCCGTCGCGCCAGAGGTGATTGGGATAGTACGTGTGGGCCTGGCGCTGGCAGATGTAGCCGTAGAAGTGGTCGAAGCCCTGCTCGTTGGGGTTTCCCGTGGTGCCGACGCGTCCGAGGCCCCATTTTCCGAACGCCCCCGTCGTATAGCCGGCGTCCTTGAGTATCTTGGCTACGGTGATTGTGCCGGCCTCCAGGGGCCATTGCCCACCGGTGGTCGAGCCTAACTCCCAACCCTCGGCGCCGCCGACCTGCTTATTGTTGCGAATCTGACCGTGGCCCGAATGCAGGCCGGTCATCAGCGCGCAGCGCGAAGGTGCACACACCGGGTTGCCCGAGTAGTGCTGCGTAAACTTCATGCCTTCGGCGGCCAGTTTGTCGATATTGGGCGTGCGTATTTTCGTCTGGCCGTAGCAGCCTACTTCCGCATAACCCAGATCGTCCGCAAGAAGATAGATGATGTTGGGTTTCTTCTTTCGCCCGGCCGTTGTC
>DATKWR010000934.1:0-7904 GCA_035529475.1 Sedimentisphaerales bacterium
GTCAATCCCAGAACGATAAAAACCGCTATTCCGACCCACAAGACTATCAACTGTGTGCGATTCATAGCTTCTCCCTTAACTCAGCGACGTTGGACCCTTGGGCTGTTTGTCATCTGCTGGCCCCTTGAGAACAAAAGCAAGGACTCCAAACAACAGAGCACAGGCAGGCCCACACGAAGAGTCCGGCGGCTCAACAAGCTTGAGAGGCAAGAATCGAAATACTTGACGCTCAGCCGCCCATACCTCAGCCGGTGAGGCAAGCCCACGAAGAAGGCCCGAAAGGTGAAACGGCTTGAGTAAAGAACGGCTGGGATGCTTGCTCGACGCATACGAATCGCTTCCGAAGCGGTGGGTAAAGAAGCTGGGGGGGGCGAGCAGACCAGACTTCAATCCTGACTTCTTTATCAAACTAAAGAACAAAAATGGAATCCTTGTGGTCGAAATGAAATCCGAAGACGATCTTGCCCAGAAGAATAGGGCTAAGCTAAGGGACGGGGCAGAGCATTTTGAACTCCCAAATCAGAAACTGAGCGAAAACGGAATAGGATGGACGTATCATTTTTACTTCTTGTCACCGGATGATATAACGGAGTTCTTCCAGGCTGTTAGGGAAAGGCGCTATCAAGGCTGGAAATCAAATCTCATGCAGGAACTTTCTTGAAATATGAAAGCTCTATACAGACACAAGAGAAGCGGCGACCTATTCGCCATTGAGACCGATGAGACTGGCAAAGTTGTCTCCACAAGCGGGCCGCTTCTGACCAAAGACCTGAATCCCGAAGCGTTGGATTATGATAGCTACTGGGACGGCGATATAAGGGCCAATATCGACGGCTTTGAACTGCTTTCCGAGGCTGAGTACAGGGCGCTTCTCAAACAAACTGGCTTTTTCGTTCAAGAGTCCCAGCGATCCATCTTTGAAGTGACGAACCGCGCCAAAGGAGGGCTTCGTAAAAGAAGAAAACAGAAATAGCCCGCCCCCTGCTGTGGCGGCCAATAGGATGATTATTTGGGAGAGGAAAACAAATGAGCCGGAACTACGCACCGAGAACGTTTTTGAGACAAACACCTAATCATATACTCAAAGAATATTTCAGCCGTAAAGACCTGCCTAAAGACATCGATTTTGACAGGCTGGGCGAAACAAATGTTGAACCTATCTTTGAAGCGATGGACAAACTACCAGGCGAACAGCGGAATAATATCGAGGGAGAGTTTCGGCGAATAAATGAAATGGCCTATGAAAATGGGGTTCTCGTTCTGATTGAAGAAGCCGGTAGTCCCGTTCACAATGTAGATTTACTGCCAACCTTTGAGCCAATGAAAAACCACTACGAAAAAGCTTTCTGGGTATTTCTGAATCACCCGATGATTTTTGAGGTCGCCTGCGATTTGGCCTATATGGACAGGCTCGGTTCATGGAGTAACCGGAAGGTTGGGGTGGGATTAGTCCCTGGTGTAGAACCAGAAGACAAGCGGACGTTAGCCGATAGTGTGAGCGAATTCTACAAAAAGCAGGGACGGGGACACCACTGCCATGTTGACAATTATTTGAGACAACAGCCGGAAAGGCACTGCTATTTCGTATATCCCGAAGATTATGCTACCACAGAATTGGGCTTTGATGATGAAGACAAATTCTGCCACCGGCTAAGAAAGCCTGCATTTGAAGTGATTTTCGTTTACCTGCCTGAAAGCGGTATTTTGGAAGTAAATGCCAAAGGCGGAAAGAAGGTTGTTGAACCATTACAGGAGATGTTCTGTAAGACTATTCTCAAGCTTGATGGTCTGCCGAACCTTGAGAAAAGACACTTCGACTTATCGAGGCTCAATGATAAGGCCCTGACATTTGCTACAGAGCCAGCGGACGGCATAGAGAAAGTCACGATCAGGCTGTTGAGGCTGGACCTGCCGGGGCTGGGCAATCGGCGGATTACTCTTGAGGTGAGTTCGTCGGACGGGGGGCAGCCTATTCACAGCCTCATTGAGAAAGCACTAAACAAGGCGAACTTGAACTTGGACACGCTGACGGTTGCAAAGGCGAAACTGCACTTCAAGTTTCTTCCGAGAGACGGCAAGAAGGGCAAGACCTTGACGTTTGAAATCTCAATCCCCGACCGGTGCACTCTGAAAGATGATCCGCTTGACCAGGTGGCCAAGAAATACATTGAGCAGTGGGGGTTTATCGGTGAATGAGTTCTTGAAACAACTGGCCGAAAGGCTACGAACCTACGATTCCGAGATAATAACCGCCGACGAGATAGCCGACTGGCCGGAAGGCAAGCTCGATGAACTGCTGGCTCAGGGAATACTAAGCGAAATACAACCTTCCAGGGGCGTTGTCTGCGATCAGTGCGAAGAAAACTGCTATATCGAGCCAGACAGGAGGACTATTCCAAAAACAGGTGAAACCGTTGGGGTCTTTGTCTGCACCCGCAAGCCGGATATTGGCCGCATCGAGGTGGACCTCAACCGGTTGCGGCAATGGCAGGTCAACAAGAAAACGCTTTGGAAACGGGTCTTCGGCTTCGACTCAGAATGGCAGGTTCCCTGGGATGACAGCAATGGCGAATATATTCCTTTACAGGAAGCGGTCAACCTCGCAAACGACGACTCAATAGCGGTGCGGAAGATGAGCCGATCGTTGGAAGACCCTGACTTTCCTGTACACCGTATGCACACAGGCAGACGATGCAAGGTCCACCTGGACGAGTTTAGGAAGTGGTTGAAATTTGCTCAGCACGGCCAGGTAACCGATAAGGCTATTGAGAAATACCTCGAAGGGGTCAGAGAGCGAAGGGAGCAGGCCCGGCGAAAAAAGCAAAGAAGAAACAAATCTCAGTAAGCTGCCGTTCGCGTCTTTTCTATTCCCATTCTATTCCCATTCAACTACGCACAAAAAACTTTATGCCCTCTGTACTTAATCTGGCGTCAATTCGCAGTTGGATAGCCAGTCCCTTCTTGTCATATCTATTCCCTTTTTAGTCCCGCACTGCGCCTGTCACCTATACTGGCCGACAAAGAATCCAATTAACCATTTGATTAAGGAGCTTAACGATGGCTGAAAAGGAAATGGCAGACAAATTGCTGACCGCAAAGATGTTAGGGGAGATGCTGAGCCTTAGCAAAAGGCAGGTCCATAGGCTGAATAGCTGTAGCAAACTGCCCAAGCCGCTGCGTATCGGCGGCAGTGTCCGCTGGGCGGAAGGCACGATTGCGAAGTGGCTCAGAGCGGGAGCACCCGACAGGAAGACCTTCGAGGCGATGCAGGGAATTGAGAAGCTATGACCAGCGAGAGAGAAGCCCAGATCGCCAAGAGGCGAGCAGAAATGCCCTGCTCATACCGGGGTTGCTACGACAAGGCGGTGAGCGGCAGGAGCCGCAAGGCCGCGATGCGTGCCTTCTGCCTTGAATGTTGCGGCTGGGAAATCCGGGAGGTATTTCTCTGCACGGACCTGGGATGCCCTCTATATCCGTATCGGCCGCGCTCCAGAGTCTCACAGGGAGCGTCTGAGAGCGTCCGACAAGCCCCAGAATCGAAAGAGTCCTCGCACGCCGAAGCACAGGCCAAAGGAGCAGCCAGATGACGAAGGAAGAGCGCGGCAGTGAGAGGATCGTGGCGGTCTATGACTACACGGACGAAGGGGGCAAACTGCTCTATCAGAATGTGCGGTTTGATCGCAGACCGGAGGACAGGCGACCGCGTTTTTTACCCCGCCGACCTGACGGCAACGCGGATTGGATTTGGGATTTGGATGGGGTGAATCGGACGCTGTATCGACTGCCGGAACTGCTCAAAGCATCGTTGCAGGATTTCGTCTTCATTGCTGAGGGCGAGAAGGATGTTGATACCCTACATGATCTGGGCCTTGTCGCGACGACATCGGGATCGGCTACGTCGTGGAAGCCCGAGTTTGCCAAGTACTTCAGAGGCCGACTGGTTGCTATCACGCCGGACCACGACGAGCCTGGTGAGCGTTACGCCAAAGGGGTGGCTGAATCACTCTATGGCAGGGCAGCCGAAGTCCGGGTCTTGAGTTTGCCGGGTCTGAAGCCACCGCAGAAGGATATTACAGACTGGACGAACAACGGAGGCACGCTGAAGAAGCTCCTGGAACTTGTCGAGCAGACGAAACCCTATAAGCCCGCACCCGAGCGCCATCTTCGTCATCAGGTCTTATCTTCAGTCGAGTCTCAGCAGACCGAGTATGTGTGGCCGGAAATCATACCGATGGGAATGATAACTGGATTCGTTTCGCAGGAGGGGGCCGGCAAGAGCACTGTTGCGAGTGATGCTACGATGCGCGTGACGACGGGAAGCCCCTGGCCAAACGCGCCGTCTATATCAAATCCCAAAGGGCATGTGATTATCTTCGCCCATGAAGAAGACCTCTCTCGGGTGTTAAAGCCGCGCCTCACGGCTAACGGCGCTGACTTGTACCGAGTCGTGGCCGGCGAAAACATCTTCACAACAGCAAACGGCGAAGAAGAGCCTTTTGATATCGAGCAGCACGTCCCGGAGCTTGATGCCCTGGTCGATGAATACCCGGAAACCCGGCTCGTCATTTTCGATCCGGTGACGAGCTACGTCCACTGCAACGAGAATTCAAACGCCCAAGTCCGGCGAGCTCTGAAACCTTTGATCGACTTTGCGGCCCGAAGAAATGTGGGTGTTCTAATCCTGAGCCACCTGAACAAGAAAGTTGACTTAGGCATGATCAACCGAACCATCGGCAGCCGCGCATGGTCGGCGGTCCCACGAATTACCTGGGGCATACGCACCGAGCAGATCGAGGACGAGGACGGCGGCAAAACCGATACGGATAACCGTTTCCTGCTTTGTATCAAATCCAACATCGGGCGCAAACCCAAAGGGCTTCGCTTCTCTATTGCCGATCCGGGCATAGTCGTTTGGGATGAGGAGCGGTTCAATCTCACTATTGATGCGGACTGCCGAGTGAAAACCAAACGGATCAACGAAGCCTCAGACTGGCTGCGGGAATACCTGGGTAAGAAGGCCATGTCTGCGACTGTGGTTTTCGGGGATGGTGAGAAAGCTGGATTCAACCGGGCGCTGCTGAATCGGGCCAAAGAGAATCTGGGAATCAACCCCACGAAGATCGGCTTCGGCGGCGAGTGGTTTTGGGAGCTTCCAAAGTGAAACGGATGAAAATATTGGTAAAAGAGTATTTTGAGTATCTTTGGTATCTTTGGATTTTTGAGCCAAAAACTCAAAGGTACTCAAGTATCTTTGGAGTATCTTTGGCTGGCGCTATCAAGAACTCAAAGATACTCAGCACGTACCCCCTTTGACCATCTTTGGATTGATGGAGATTGCATTGTGATGATGACAAGCGAAACCGACAGCAACATCTACCTGGTCATGCCGCTTTCGAGGGTGTTTGAGGACGCGCAGGGCGGCGTTTCCCTGGCACGTCGGGCGCTGGCTGAGCGGGACCCGGAGCGGGCACGGGCAATGGGTATCGGGATCGAGCCGGAGCAGCAGAAAGCCCGCGTCGTCGCGGCGGTGGGTGATTATCTGGCCGGGGCAAGACGGCAACGAAGAAACAGAGTGGGCAACCGTCAGATTCGATAAAGCATGATTGCGAACGTCGAGAACACAGTGGTAAGGATTGAGCCGATCTTCGTGGGCGTCGAGGATGCCGCGTCCATGCTCGGGATCTCGGCGACGACCTTCAAAACGCTGGACCGCAATGGGCAGTTGGGGCCTATGCCGGTTTATATCAGTACATGCCGGCGGCGGCTCTACTCCGTCTGCGAACTGCGCCGATGGGCGGAAGTTGGTTGCCCGATTAGAGAGAAGTGGCAAACTATGAAGGATGAAAATATTTTTGAGAATATAAAAAGAAAGAGCTTGACGTGCGCTAAGTAGTCGATACAATGAGGACTATGGACGTGATTGAGATAATTCGCAAAGAGATTGAGAAGCCCGGCAGAACGCGATACCGTATCGCGCAGGATACCGGCGTCTCAGAAGCGCAGCTACATCGACTGGTCAATGGCGGGTCACTCAAAGCCGAGACGGTGGGAACGCTTCTTGAGTACTTCGGCTACGAGGTCCAAAAGAAGAAAGGCAGGTAGGCAGATGAGAGTTTTTCGACCAAGTTACAAAGGCAGAGACGGCGGGAAACATAAGACGGCCAAGCTGTATTTGGAATTCAAAGACCACCTGCAACTGACGCGGCGGCTTCCTGCATTTGCCGATAGAAGATTGTCTGAGTCGCTGGGACGGCAGATCGAGAAGCTGGTTGCCTGCAAGATCAGCGGGGAGCAGCCGGACGCTCAATTGTCCCGCTGGCTGGAGTGTATCCCGGCGAAGATGCGGGAGAAGTTTGTCAGCATCGGCCTGATAGATTCAAGCCGGGCGGCGGCGGGCAAATTGCTGTTGGAGCATATCGCCGACTTTGAGCAGTCTCTTATCGACAAGGGCAATACCCGCAAACAGGCGCAGATGACTGTATCGAGGGTAACGTGTATCGCCAAGGAGGGCCGATTCGCGACGTGGACGGACATTGCCGCGTCGAAAGTGCAACGGTGCATTGCCAAGATGCAGGAAAACGGCCTGGGCAAGAAAACAGCCAATTACTATCTCCGGGCGTTTCAGCACTTCGCTCGGTGGATGGTGGACGATAGACGGGCAACTACATCACCTGTCGGCCACCTGAGAGCTATTGAAGTCCAGAAGAGAGACATACGCAGAGAACGCCGCGCGCTCGAACCCGACGAGGTAAGGCGTCTTTTAGAGGCTACAGCAGCCAGCGGCGTGCGTTTCGGTCTGACCGGGTACGAACGGGCCATGATCTATCGCCTGGCCTGCGAGAGCGGTCTGAGAGCCAACGAATTGAGACTACTCAAGGTGGCAAACTTCGACTTCGACAACCGCACCGTCACTGTTCAGGACCATACGTCCAAGAACCGGAAAGAAAAGACGCTGCCCTTGCGACCCGACACAGCGGCGCAAATCAGAGAGCTACTTGCCAAGAAGCTACCTGACGCGCAGGCGTTCAAAGTGCCGGGCAAGCCGATTGATATGTTCAGGCCGGACCTGGAGGCTGCTGGGATTGACTACGTGGACGATGCAGGGCGATACTGCGATTTTCACAGCTTACGACATACGACCGGGAGCCTGCTGGCGGCAAGCGGTTGTCATCCCAAAGTGGCGCAGTCGATTATGCGGCACTCCGACATCAATTTGACGTTATCACGGTACACACATACCCTGACAGGACAGGAAGCCGACGCAGTCAACAGGCTGCCCGACTTTTCAAGACCCAGCAGCCAGCGGCAGAGAAAGACCGGAACGGACGATTCGAATGTCACCGGCGGAAATGTCTTGGCGTTGCGCTTGGCGCTTTCCGGCGCCGGACAGCGCCCGACTATGCCTTCAACTGAAAAGGCAAACCCCGCTTACGGTATCGAAACCCCAATTCTTGACCGCGCCCGGCTGGACTCGAACCAGCAACCTTCGGATTCGAAGTCCGCGACTCTATCCAATTGAGCTACGGGCGCGAGAACCACTCGGTTGCCGGCAGTATATGGATTCCCTGCAACCGTTGTCAAACGCTTTTTGCCCACGAGGCAATCCCTTGTAGCATCTCTTGGCGCGCGTGGGTAGAATAGCCCCGGATCAGAAGCCGTGAATGAATGCAGACTTGTCCGGAGGCGAAGTATGAATGGCAAGTGTTACCCCCCTACCCTTGTGCTCTATGCAATAGTTCTGGCATTGTGCCTTCTTGGGGCCGACGTCGCGATTGGCCAGTTCCGCGCTGCCATAGCCGTTCGCGATGTTACCCCAGACCCCCTGCTTCCGGTCTCGGGAGGCGTAGGCCCAAGCCACCCGGTCAGCAAAAGGATCGGCTCGCTGACCGTGCGTGCGTTGATGC
>DATKWR010000935.1:0-25326 GCA_035529475.1 Sedimentisphaerales bacterium
TGGGTAGATGGATGGGGTATCCCGACGAACGGCGCGCTGGTGGGCTATGCGGAGCCGGATTTCGCTCAGGGAGAGCATATCGCCGAGACCACGATTGTCCACGACGGCACTCAGGCGATGCCGTATTTCTATGACAACGATCTCAAGTACTCAGAGGCGAGCATAACGTTAAGCTCTCAAAGGCGCGATTGGACGAGCAGAGGCATCGGAGCGTTGTCGCTGTGGTTCAGAGGTCATCCGGTGTCCCTGAGCAGTATGACCGAAGCGCCGCCGGGCACTTACACTCTAACCACCCGGTCCGGAAACGTTTGGGGCCGGCGCGACGAGTTCCATTACGTCTATAGAATGCTCTCCGGCCCCGGTGCGATTGTCGCACGGGTCGAGAGCGCAACTTACACATCCAATAGCGCCAAGGCCGGGGTGATGATCCGCGAGACTCTTGATGCGGATTCCAAAAATGCGTTCATTTTTCTCAGATCGGACGGCGGCGTCAGGTTCAACCGTCGCGTCGAGGTGCCTGGAGACACCATAAGTTCCGCCCAAGACGGACTCGCCTTCCCGCACTGGGTGAAATTGGAGAGGGACGGGGCAGGCAACTTCTTTGCCTTCCACTCAAAAGATGGGATTTCCTGGGTGCCTGTGAATGATGCTGCTCTGGGTTCGAATGCGAACATCCCGATGAATAGCGATGTTTATATGGGCCTGGTGGTATGCAGTAACAATACCGAGGAAACGTGCGAGGCCGTAATCTCCAACGTCCAGGTCACTGGGGCGGTTAGCCCACAATGGGTAAGTGATGATGTCGGCATGCGCAGCAACGACCCCGAGCGGCTGTACGTTGCCCTGGCCAATAGTGGCGGCCCACCTGCCGCGGTGTACTATGATGATCCCAGTGCAACCCAGGTGGGCGTCTGGACCCAATGGAATATCGACCTCAAGCAGTTTAGTGACCGAGGCGTGAACTTGGCTGATGTCGATACGATCCTTATCGGCATGGGTGACAAGAATAGTCTGCAAGCCGGGGGTTCAGGCGTGCTTTACTTTGACGATATTCGGCTGTATCCGCTTCGAGAGCCATGAGTAGAGGGATTATCGGGTTCGTTTGGTGATCTGAATCCGAGCAGGTCCAGCCACATCGATGATCAAGAGTTCGGCCCCCGCCGCGAACGCACGATGGGCCGACGAACGGTTCGGTTCAGTATCTGATCCTTGTCCGAGCGGCCATACGCTCACATAAGGTGTCGGCCCTTCCCATCCTGAGACCAGTATGGAGTACGCTCGGGGGCCCTGAGCAGCTCCCCATCCATCTACTGTAAAGGCTACGTCACCATCATCTTCGACGACATCGCATATCGCGCACGGGGCGTGGATGAAACAACCCCGGATTGGCAGTCGCCTCAAGTCGTAGTGCTTGCCCACATCAAAGAGTTCCGGCACGTGTGCCTGCGTTGTTCCCGGATTTATCGCCGGGCCATCACGATACTGCAACTCCAGCAGGAAGAAATCCGGCAGCAGACCAAGCCGATCCGGCTCCCCCAGAGGCCATGTCATTTGCAGTCCGCAAGCCGTGATACCTTTAGCGATTTGCAGCCACGGACCTTCCGGATCGTATTGGTGCAACAGGTGCAGCGCCGAGGCATAGACCAAGCCACACCACTGCACGGGACGGCCGAACCAGGAACCTTTCCAGTTGGTCGCCCCGAAGACCGGTATGGTCGCATAAGGACCCAGCTTTCCTTTTGTGGGATTGGCCAAATACACAAAAGGAACCCCTGTCCATGCCCAGTAGCGCGCCTGTTCCAGGTGGTCCGCGCGTCCGGAGAGGATGTGGCCCAGGACATATGCCTTGACCAGGTAACCTGAGGCGAGAATGTCGGGTGTATGCAAAGGGATCTCCCACGTCTGCGCACCCCGGGGAACCGTATTCGCGTACAGCACGGTTTGCTTATCCAGCAGTTCAAGGGCTGCCTGGATCAGTTCGGAATTGCCCGAAAGCGTCGCTCCTTCCAGAAGACGCGCTAGATTGCCGGCTCCGTAACCATTGGCGTGATCGGCGAAGTGTGTCTTGCCGTAGTCGATCTCCCCAGGCTGGTACGCTTTGACACCGTTAACGTCAAATTGTCCCAAAGCATGCACTGCCGAATCGTATTGCCGCTGGACGTATGCTTCGAGGTCGCCAAACAGCAACGGCGCCGTGGGCGGCTGCACATGGGAGACACCTCCGCCCATGTGTTGGCTCTTCGGAATACTGCTCAACGCCAAGTCGCGAGCCATATACAGCTCAGCGATCAGTTCGCTGTCGGCTCCGCTCAGGCTCGCAGCAAGCCAGTCAATGAACATAGCTGCATCCGGTGCAGGCCCGGCGTTGAATCGGTCGGCCCAGACGGCGTGCCGGAACAGCCCGCCTTGCCTGATCCTGGAATAGACCCAGCCATGCGCGAGCAGTCTGGCTGCCGACGGCAAGCCCCCGTCAAAGTCCGGCACAGGCGGCAAGCCCTTGAGGTCCATGTACGTACGCACCGCGGGTACTACGGTTCGGCCTTCACCCCCAATGATCCAGATGCGGACGCTGATCGGATCATTTGCGGCGAATCTAACGGGTATATGAGCCGCCAGGCTATTCTCAATCCGGCTTTTTCCCACCGCGGGGCCTGTCAGAGCCAGGACGTGGGCCCCCGAGCCAAAGATGCTATCCGGCGAGTCAAACAGGGGATTGATCCACTCAGATGGGCTCCAAATAAGACCGACGTACCGTCCCTCAGTGGAAATCGCCATCAGTGGAAAAGTCACCTTCATCGGGTCAGGAGCGCGACGAAGATGCGCCGGCGCGGCAATGTCGGCCTCACTACTGCTGGGCTCATCACATAAATACTCCAGGCCCGCGAAAAGCGCCTGCTCCTTGCCTGGACCGAATGTGTCCAAGCCCGGAAAGATTGTCAGCCAGGGTATGCATATCACCTGGCGGTCCGCGTCAACCTGAATCCGTTCATCCACGGCAATGATACCATCTATTGGGCCGGGACGAATCTCACGGGTGATCTTCCAGGTCGCGCCGTCGGCGTCATTCAAGTGCGCCGTGAGAGTCACACTATCCGGGCCGCGCTCTGTGGTAACAATGCCTTCATGCAGGTCCAGCCATTCAATAACGTCATCAAAGAGCACCCCGAGAAGTTCGTTGCGGTAGCCGACCGCCATCTCATGGCCGCCCACCTCGATCACAAAATCGCCGATCTGGCTTCCACGGTACACCAGTTTCAGCAGGCCGGATTCAACGGCACCGGCCCGTCTCCTACCTGGTTTGGGCGGTACAGGTTTCTGATAAGGTGGGTCCTCCGGCTTGAGCATCTGCTCAACTCTGATGAAGGCTACACCGATGCGGCCGGTGGTCGTAGCGGGATCCAGCCGGAAACGCGTATCCCTGCCCAGGGGTTCGAGAACGATCAACTCATAGTCGTGCCAGTTGCCGTCATTGTTCACTGCGAAGCGCGCAGAATGGCCCGCCTGGAAAGACGGGCCGTAGAACAGCTCTCCGCTACTATTGGCGTCGGATTTCATGCGGATAGTGACCTTCGTGAGTCGATCGGCCCGTAAATTGACCGCAGGCCCCTCGATCCACGGATCGATACCCGTGGAGGTGAAACTCAATCCTCGCCGAGAACTGGTCAGGTCGGTGACGTGGTGATTCCCCTTCCAGCCAAGCATCCCGCGGGAAAAATCCCATTCTGCGGCGATCTGGCCGTGGACCTTCAGTGGCAATAAAACGGTCAATACCAACGACGGCAGCAGGAAACAGAAAAAATCACGACCAGTCTGCCTGGCATGAGCCGTGAAACAGCGATAGTTACTTGAACGGATAGTCATTCGCGCTCAGAGAAGACCTTCTGAACCGTGAGGGCAGTCTGCTCGGGTCGATAGACTCCATGGCAGAAAATACCGTCATCTATCGACCGCTCTTTGAAAGCTCGATTAGCAGCAGGGCTCAGCGACAACACCGCCGAGCCCCGAAACATCGCAAAAAGACCCTGCTACGGAGCCGATCTTTCCACAAAATACATCGGCTGCAAGCCCAGGCCGGCCCACGGGAAAGCGCCATTGCCTGCGAACCAACTCAACGCCCCGTTGTCGTAGTCGATGGCCAGCACGGCAAATCCTACGTTATCGCCCACATTCGGCGGGAACACGTCGGTTGCGAAATCCCCTTGCATCGCCGACCACGGAATCCGGATCTCGACGGTCCAGTCCTGGGTGGCCGGATCGACCGAGCCGGCATAGTCGGACTGTGCCATGATGTCCTTGGATATCCAGGCGCCGAAGTCGTTCTTGGCAAAGGGACTTCCGTTTCCGCCATCCGGCGCTATCGTGGGGATATACATGTTTGCCGAGGCCACCTCATCAACTGTCTGCCCAAAGACAAACTGGAGCGTGTCCGAACTGTTGGGATACGGTCCCGCGAAGCTGTAGTTATCGTCCTGTGCCGACACCGCCGCGTAGAAGTACGTATCGTCCCACATGAAGTAATAAGTCGCGTTGAAGTCATCCAGGGAGGTATCGGTGGCCTGGTTATGAAGCTGGCCCTCATGGGTGATACCCTCGAAATAAGGATCTGCGCCGGTACGTGTTTCTGCGTTGAGGACCAGCGCCTGTGCTCCGGCGTATTCGTCAGCGGAGACCTGGCCGTCGATGGTTATCTGCTGGCCGTCGGCGAGTTTGACACTGTTCACAGGCCATGTAAAGACCTGTTCCGCTGCCTGCTCGGCGGCTACCACAGTCAGGAAAACGTCATCGACGTATATCATCTTGCCTACCGGCGTTTTGGAGAATAGCTGCACCTGAATGGTGGTCCGTTCGTTGGGTTCGTACACGGTTTGAAGCGTGTACTCGAAGGGTGTCCAGGCATCCGTCACAGGAGTTGTCAGAGATGCCGTGAGGTTCTCGACTTTCCCGTCATGCTCTTTGATGCGGAGCCAAAGAACCGAATTCTCATCCCATGAATCGGCGGGGACATAATATGTGCCCCGCAGCGTGAGAGCGGCGTCTTTCGGGATCCGGTCCCACTCCTCGACAGTCTGGGCGACGCAATGGTACTGGTCAGATCCCAAGCCTTGGATCCCGAGAGATGTGTCGCCCGAAACCGCCTGATCGGTCGCCAGCGAAAATGCGCTGATATCTCCGGCGCCCTGCTTTACCCACGGCTCCAGAGACCCGGCAAAAGCATTGTTCTTGATGTATTCGCCATACAATCTGACCCAGTCAATGTCCACCATGACGAGCTTGTCATAGTGGCCGAAATCGAAGCGGAAGTTATTGATCCAGCCTTCCCAGAGCGCTCCCGTGTTTATATATGCGACAAACCACTCGCCAATTGCAGGAATGGTCCATCCTCTTGAGCCGTGTCCGCCCGCAACGGGGAACCAAAACACGGCGTGCTCCGTTTTCTGCTGGTCGGCCTCATCGCCAACCCATTTCATGCGAACGGCCACGCCGTCGGCGTTCTCGGCGTAGTATGGCCCGGTGGGAGAGAAGAAGTAGGGATCAAACGTACCTCCGGGCAAGTCCAGCAACAAGCTTCCATCGTTTACGTCAAAATAGGTGATACGTTCGGCACTGATATTCCACCATCCCTCAGTGTCACCCGGCGTATCGAATTCCCAATGGGAGTTGACATATCGCCAATTATCGTCCCTGATATCAATGACGGGCTCAGCCCAGCTCACAAACACGTCATCAAAGTAGAAGACTTTGCCCGCGGGCACCTTGGAATACAACTGTACCTCCAGGGCGGTTCGCTCCTGAGGTGTATAGACCAGTTCCAGGGAACTCTCGCATTGAAACCACTCGTCAAAGACCGTAACCTCAATGGGAGGGCTGAGCTTTTCTTCGGTGCCATTGAACTCGCGGACCCGGAACCACAACGACGCGCTCGGGTCCCAGGAATCGGCCGGAATCTTCACCGCGGCATGTACGGTCGCAACGTATCCATTGTCCATTTCCAGGCCGCCTTTGATCGGCTGAGTCAAGGCGATGTATTCTCCGGTCCCGGTACACTTGACGGCATAGCTGAGAGAATGGACGTTCTCCCACTCTTGATCGTCAAAGCTGCTCGTATCGCCGACAACGTTCCAGCCCAATAGATTGCCCCACTCGAATGTCTCGTTGGTCAGATAGAGACTTTCGAGACGAATCCAGTCGATTTCAACCGTCCGATCTTCAGGGATACCATCGGCCAGATCAAAGCGAATTCTATTAATAGTCCCGGTCCAATTTGGCACGTCTATCAGGTCAACAAAAACAACTTTCCACTCATTGGGATCACCCCCTGAATATGGTCTGCTGTTTGCGGTGGGATTGAACCAGAAGAAGCTTTTCCCTGCCGCTGTGGTTGCATCGACGGACCATCGCATCCGCGCGAGAACGCCGGTGATGTCATTAGCGTCCCAAGGTTCCGTTGCCGTGACACTGATAAAGGGATCATTGGTACTAGCTGCAATTGTGGCAATCAACGCACCGTCTTTGACCCTTAAATCGTCTATCCTCGGATTTGGCGTCCATCCCTCCGTGTCATCGTCTGTATTGAACTCCCAGGCCAGCGCATTAGCTGACACCACAACAATAAGGGTGTACGTGAGTAGTGAAATGAACCGTCGCATCTTCTTGTCCTCCAAAAAAGCCTTGTTCCAAAGTCTGTTCTTCCCAATATCATGATATACAATCATTTACTTTAGGTCAATTATGTTTCCTCAAAAAAATCATAGGAGTCGCTCTATTTCCCTATTTCCTATACATTTTGACAGATCTTCACTATCTTCTGACCTTTCCATAACCATCTGTTACCAGGGCACTTATGAGATACGCATTTTTTCGGAATTGGCAGATAACGCACCTGTGGGTTGTGATCGAGTTGTAGGCGCAAACTGACGAAAATGAGGCCATATCAGGGACATCTGTGCGTGGGCCAGTTCGCTGAAAGGCGGGCGGGATCGGCCCAAGAAATTATTGATTTGTCGTGATTCCGCAACGTCTTTCACATCTAACTGCATCCTAACCCACAATACCCACAACACCGAGCACCTGCCTCGCCAACGGCCGCCCGACATTCTCTCCTGTCCTGCTCTGTTCGTGCAGAAAGACTATTTCACATTCTTGACATTTCAAGTGTTCGGTACTATGATTTACACAGTTCAAGTTGAATCAATATCCCGGGATCGTAGGAGACCACATGAGAAGCTTCTTTGCTCTGATTATTTTTGTCAGCTTTTGGAGTATAACACTCGTGGCGGCGACTTCGCCGGTAAACCACGGTCAAGGTGAGATGGCAGGCCGGGTCACCGAAACCAGTGCCATCCTTCAATCCCGGCTGACGCAGGGTGCCGCACTTATTGATGGGGACCTGCCCGGAAGTCCGGGTGTGGCCCGATTCGAAATAGCGGACAATCCGGAATTTGAAAGATCACGCACGACTCGTTGGATCGAGGCCTCGCCGGATTATGACTATATCGTCAAAGTGGAGGTGACCGGCTTGAGACCGTCCACCCAATACTACTACCGTCTGCTATATGGACCCGAGCGGGATAATATCGAGAAAGGGCGTACCTGTTCGTTCAGAACGCTTGGCGGTAAGAACGCCGTTCAAGAAACCAAGTTCGCGGTCGTAACGGGGATGAACTATTTCTTCTTCCATGAAGGTCCATACAAACCCGAGGGGGCCTATCAGGGTGATGACAAACATCTCGGTTACCCTGCACTCGAAGCCCTCCGGAAGCTGAAGCCCGATTTCTTCGTTGGTACGGGGGACACTGTCTATTTTGATCACCCCGCGAAGAGTGGAGGCTCGAACCGGTGGATGGGCACCGCGTGGTCTGATCGCGCAAAGACCGAAACGGAGATGCGCCGCAAATATCACGAACAGTTCGTTCAACCTCGCTACGCGGCCCTTTTCGCGGAAGTCCCAACCTATTGGGAGGTGGACGACCACGACTATCGCTACAATGACTGTGACAATACGGGAAACCAAATGCCTACGCCGGAGATGGGAAGGCGTAACTTCCGCGAGCAATTGCCCGTTGTCGATCCGGCCGATCCAACCGGACTTACCTATGCGACTTTCCGGGTCAGCCGCGACCTGCAAATCTGGCTCGTGGAGGGCCGGTGTTACCGCAGTCCGAACAAGATGCCCGACGGGCCGGACAAGACCATCTGGGGCCAGACCCAAAAGCAATGGCTCAAGGACACCTTGCTCGCCAGCGATGCGACCTTCAAGATTCTTATTTCACCGACTCCGCTGGTCGGCCCGGATGATAGAAGCAAGAGAGACAATCATACCAACCTCGGTGGTTTTCACCATGAAGCACAGGAATTCTTTGACTGGCTGAAGCAAAACGGTTTTCTCGGGAAGAACTTCTATATTCTATGTGGGGACCGGCATTGGCAGTACCACGCCAAACATCCTTCAGGCTTCGAAGAATTCTCCTGTGGGGCGTTAGTCGATGCCAATTCACGTCTGGGAGTTAAAGCCGGTTCGCCAAAATCGACCGATCCCGAGGGAAAGATTCAGCAGTATTATTGCCAGTTAGAGGGCGAGCCCTCCGCTGGTTTCTTGACAGTGACCGTTTCACCGAATAAGGACGGCGCAGAAGCCCTCTTTAAATTCTATGATGAACATGGCAATTTGGCCTACTCCCATACAAAAGATGGAAAATGATTTTTTGTATGGGTGAAAAGCTGAAGCTGCCTGTGGCACCGCTTGACACAGGACCTGCGGGAAGCGTTCGGTTAGAGGCAATAGGCCACTTCAGGAAACCTCTCTCGATGAAGTGACCTAGGTTCAAGAGTTACCACTCGATTTTGTGAATAGAGTTGACGGAGACTGATATGAATACAAGACGTGAATTCCTGCAGGGTACGGGGCTTGCGGCTGGGTCGGTTCTGCTTGGAGGTTCGCTTTGCACCGGCAGGCAAAGGGATAGGCGGCCGAACATTGTCTTTATTATGGTGGACGACCTTGGCAAGGAGTATATCGGCTGTTACGGGTCGGATAAGGCAAAGACGCCGAATATCGATGCTCTGGCGGCCGGCGGGATGAAGTTCGATAATGCGTATTCGATGCCGCAATGCGTCCCGACGCGGGTAACACTGCTAACGGGTCAGTATCCATTCAGGCACGGTTGGGTGAACCATTACGACGTGCCGAGGTGGGCGAAGGGGTGTCACTTCGATCTGGAGCAGAATCCATGCATGGGAAGGATTGTCAAGTCGGCCGGCTATGCCACGTGTATCAGCGGTAAGTGGCAGATTAATGATTTTCGGGTTCAGCCGAATCTTCTGCGGGACGCCGGATTCAACGAGTATTGCGTGTGGACGGGGTTCGAGACAGCCAATCCGCCGAGTGCGGAGCGATATTGGAATCCGTATATCCTTACGTCCCAGGGGAGCAGGACGTATGAAGGACTGTTCGGGCCTGACATCTACAATCAGACGGTTATCGACTTCATCCATAAGAACAAGAGCAAGCCGATGATGGTCTATTACCCGATGACCCTGACTCATGGGCCTCTCACCACGACGCCGCACAGCGGGGATGAGAAGAACAAGAGAGTCATGGTTGAGTATATGGATCATCTCGTCGGGCGGGTGGTCAACGCTCTGGATGAGGCGGGGGTGCGTGAGAACACCATTCTGATCTGGACAACGGATAATGGACCAGCCAAAGGAAGGACCACGGAGGACGGGATATGCGAGCCGTTTCTGGTGAACTGTCCCGGCACCGTGCCTGAAGGTATTGTGACCGACGCACTGGTGGATTTCACCGATTTGCTGCCCACGTTTGCGGAATTGTCGGGGGCCAAGATGCCTGAGGGCCCCACGTTTGACGGCAGGAGCTTTGCGCCGTTGATCCTGGGGAAGGCGAAGGACTCGGCGAGGCAGTGGATGATGGCTATGGGAGGCGGTGGAGTGCAGGCGACCGAAACAGATGCGGGCTGGCGAGTCATAAACAAACACGATTATCGAGATCGCGTTATCCGGGACAAGCGATACAAGCTGTACATCGGAACAGATCGAGAGAGCCAGAAGCTGGTGGATCTCAAGAACGATCCACAGGAAAAGACCAACGTGATTGACAGTGACAAGCCTGAGATCATAGCTGCGCTGGCGAAACTGGAGAAAGCGGCGGCGGCGTTTCCGAGGAAGGACGCGAATCCGAAATATACCCCCCTGCCGCTGCAGGATTGGGAGACAGAGGATGAAGGGGCTGCCGCAGTGAAGAAGGAGAGGCAACAGAAGCGGGTAAAGTGATCATGAAGTGATATCCTAAGCAAGGGTTGTCCCTGCGGGTTATACCGCTGGTGAGGGATTTCCGCAAATTGCAGCGAAGAACGGTCCTCGGCCCTCCAGGGCTATCCGCTCCAGTTCTCTTCCAAAACCGCCTCCCGGCTGTCGTGGGTCGGGGTGGGGTAACTGGGGTGGTTATTCTTTGGCGCCGTGGGTGCGCAGGAGCGAGACGATTTCGGTGTGGCCAACTCATTGGAGTGAGGGCCGCCCGTGACGAGCGACCGGGGTGGAGCCAGCCGTGAGGTTGGGGATGATCGCCGCCAGGGAGGTCTTCCACTCCGAGATTCTGCTGACAGCCAAGTCAAAGGATAAGAGAAGGCAGCGGTGACCGCAAGTCAGCGAGAGGTCACCTTTGGTTCATAACCGTCCGTGAGAGTGCGGAGAAATGCGACAATGTCATCCACTTCCTGCTCGGTCAAACCAAGGTTGCCCAACTCCTCGCGGTTGACGTTCTGAGGCACTTCTGGTGCGGGCCAGGGGCCGACATCGCGCAGGTTGTAGAATACCACGACCTGGCGAAGTGTTTTAAAGATGCCGTTGTGCATGTATGGAGCGGTCACGGCGACGTTTCGGAGGGTCGGAACTCTGAACTTGCCGTCTTCCTCAGGCTTCTTCACGACACCCCCCAGACCCAAGTCCACGAACTTCGTGCCGTCGGGATTGAGTGACTTTGGCAAGTAGTAATAGGGATTCTCTGGATTCTTGGGCACTCCAAGGTTGTCGTATGTGAAATCCGTGAACAGCGGGGGCTCTTGATTGGGACCGGGGCGGCTCGGGTGGCATTCCGCACAACGTCCTTTCTTCTCGTCCTCGAACAAGGCTAATCCTCGCATCTCCTGGTCGGTCAAGTTCACTTTGCCCTGTAGAAACAGGTCATACTTGGAACTGAACTGATTCAGTTCGTGTGTGCGTTCGTAAGCTGCAATCGCCTCGGCAACGAAATCATACGCTCGATTCGGATCGGTAAACACCTCCGGCCCAAACACTTCCCGGAAAAGGCCGGCATAGGGTGACCGCTGCACTTTGGCGACGACCGCTGTACCATTCGGATTGGCCATCTCGAGAGGATTCAGGAATGGGCCTTTGGCCTGTTCTTCCAGATTGGCTGCTCGCCCGTCCCAGAACAATCCACCCACGTAGTGACCCTCATCGGCGTCATAGTAGAAGCGCGGGCTGAATGCCGCGTAGGCGGCAGTCAAATCATTTCGGTTGCCGAATCGGTCAGGGTACACGCCGCGGGAGACCGGCAGATCGCTATCGGGTTGGCCGAAACCGGCCTCGGCGGAATGACAACCGGCGCATGCCTGACCCGGCGGTGTGGAGAGATTCTTGTCCAAGAAGAGTTCTTTACCCAACTGCTCTTTCTTGGTCATGGGACGGTTGGTCAAGACCGCTCTGTGGTCCTGTAGTGGAGTTGGCTTCTCCTGACGGGCCGCCAGTCGCGCCACCAGGATGAGAACCACTGCCAACATAGTGCTGAATGTAATAGACCGCATGCTTTGTACCCTCTGCTTTTTTATACAAACTTCGTTGCTGCGACTTTCCTCTTCTTACGAGTCAAACCCACCAACGACCATTTGCCAGAATACCACCGTTCTGGCGCAAGTCAAGCGGCCTGCTATATTCAGCATCGTCTTTCTGTTCTCTTCCGCCGGCCGAAAGGATCGATGTTCCTTTGCACGTCCCGGGCTCCCGCTTCCGCTCTCTCATCCAAACGGTCATCACGGCTGCATGTACTCGCTAAAACTGGTATAATAATCCTACTCGAAGTATCGAAAGTGTAGCTGACCATTGTGAACGAAAAACAATACTCACTTGGCTTTGAGACCTTTTTGCATGATGCCAGAATTTGAGAAGACAAAGATGCCCATACCTCACGAGTTTTCCCGCCGACGGCTACTTGACTGGACTTTAGGGCTTGGTGTCACTCGTTTTATTTCGGCCCATGTCACAACAGCCGCAGGCTTAGCCTTGAGTAGTTGTGCAGGACCGGCTCCCGGTGACCAACGTAACAGCTTCCCGGCCCAGGACGGGAAAACACGTGCCCGACCGAACTTCGTCGTCATCCTCTGTGACAATTTGGGCTATGGAGATATTGGCTGCTTTGGTTCAAAATTGCATCGGACCCCCAACATCGATCGTATGGCACAGCAGGGAATGCGGTTCACAGACTTCTATGCAACCAGTGGTGTCTGCACACCTTCCCGGGCGAGTTTGATGACGGGTTGCTACCCTCGCAGGGTCAATATGCACGTAGCGGAAGACGGGCGTCCGGTTCTGTCACCCATTGCGAGAAAAGGCCTTCATCCCCGGGAGATTACCATCGCAGAACTATTGAGAGCCCGCGGTTATGCCACCGCGTGCATTGGTAAATGGCATCTTGGTGACCAGTTGCCGTTTCTACCAACACGGCAGGGCTTCGATTATTATTTGGGTATTCCTTATAGTGATGATATGACTGCGCGACCTGAGCGAGGGTGGCCACCTCTGCCCTTGATGGAGAATGAAGACGTCATAGAAGCTCCTGTCGATCGGGATCTTCTGACCCGGCGTTACACTCAGAAGGCCATCGAATTCATTAGGGCAAACAAAGACAGACCATTCTTTGTTTTTCTGTCCCATGCCATGCCGGGCAGTACTACTTCGCCGTTTTCCAGCAGGCAATTTCGGGGAAAGTCGGCAAACGGTCCGTGGGGAGATTCCGTTGAGGAATTGGATTGGTCCACTGGAGAGGTTCTTGACGCCTTGAGACAACTTGACCTTGATGAGCGTACGTTGGTCGTCTGGACATCCGACAATGGAGCTCCTCGGCGTGATCCGCCGCAGGGTCTAAATGGGCCTCTGGCTGGCTGGGGATATACGAGTACTGAAGGTGGACAGCGGGTCCCTTGCATCATGCGGTGGCCGGGCAGAATACCCGCGGGAATAACCTGTGGGGAATTGTGTACCACGATGGACCTGCTCCCGACATTTGCCCGGCTGGCCGGAACGGAACCACCGAATGACCGAGTAATCGATGGCCACAATATCTGGCCGTTGATGGTTGGGGACGTCGAGGCCAACTCACCGTATGAAGCGTTTTACTACTACTATGTTGGCCAACTTCAGGCTGTCCGCTCCGGCAGATGGAAGCTCCATCTGCCGCTTGAAGCCCAATTGAGGAACTCTCGCAGCGATACTACGGCAAGCGAAGCTGAGTTGTACGACCTCAGGACCGACGTAGGAGAGGCCAAAAATGTCGCAGGGGAGCATCCGGACATTGTGAGGCGTCTGCTGGCGTTGGCAGAAAAAGCGCGTGTGGATCTGGGCGATGTCGATCAACCCGGTACCCATCAGCGACCTGCCGGGGTTGTGGTCGATCCTACGCCAAGGGTATTACGGCAGTAGGGTTTAGATTCTTCGTCACAAACCGCCTTGCGGCTGTCGCGGGGTGGGGTGGTCTGAAGGCGGACCAAGACGTTCAAATCTTCCGTTACCTCACACAGGTGCAACCGTCACAACGGGTGTCACATCGGACGTGCTGCCTTCCAGCCGGCCCTCATTTTCTCAGCAAGTTCCTGGACGGTCTTTGCGTGAGCTGCATTTTCTGCTACGTTTTCGTTTTCATCGTGATCTTGACGGTGATCGTACAGTTCACGAGCTACAACGCCGGCGATGTTCTTTCGATTACGCCATTCGGTGTAGCGGAAGTCATCCGTTCGCATTGTGTAGCCCATGCAGGGGATGCCGTTGATGGTCTTACGGAACTGACTGAAGGCCGCACTCTTCCATGGTCTGGAGGGATTGCGGACAAGCGGCATCAGGCTCGTACCTTCGCAGTGCTCGGGGACAGGCAAGCCGCACGCCTCAGCCAGCGTCGGATACACGTCCACGAACTCCGCCAGACCGTCTGTGGCTATGCCCGCGTTGGGTTGGCCGGGCACGCGCAATAGAAGCGGTGAGTGAGTGCCCCACTCGAGGTTGGTGTGCTTACCCCAGGTGCCGTTTTCTCCGAGATGCCAGCCGTGGTCGCCCCAGAGCATTATGACGGTATTCCTGGCCAGGCCGGTCTGTTCGAGCGTCGTGATGAGCCGCCCGACTTGAGCGTCGATATAGCTGATGCAGGCGAAATAGGCGTGAATCAGTTGCCGTGAGAATTCGTCGGGCCAGTCCTGCTTTCCGGCCGCCTTTTGCTTTACTGCCAACTCTCTGGCGTCGCAGTAGGCGCCCATCTCGCCGGGGAACGAATCCACGGCTCCTGTTGGCATATTCCTGGGGTGAAATGGGTTGGGTGCCGTCGCAATGTCGTTGCGCTTGTACAGGTCCCAGTAGCGCTTCGGGGCTATAAAGGGCAGATGTGGCTTCTTGTAGCCGACGGCCATGAAGAATGGCTTGCCGGACCTGCCAAAGGCCTCGAGTTCATGGACGGCCCGGTCGGTCATGGCACCATCGAAGTAGGCATTGTCAGGTACATCCAGGCATTCGGTCACTGTCCCCCGGATGTAGCGACTACGCGCGTCGCCCTTGAGGCCCTTCTCGTCTGCTTCCTTTCGCAGCCGCACCAGCCAGCTCTGGGTCTTCGGATCCAGCCACGCCGAGTCAGATTTGACGTCGATCCATCGGCCCCATGATGCCATGTCGTTGAGGCTGCCGTGGAAGACCTTACCCATGCCTACGGCTTCGTACCCGTTCCTGGTGAAGTGCTGTGTCAACGTAACCACATCCGGAATCGTTTTGCGGAAGTGCGTGACGAGGTCGTATACCTGTGTCGTGTCGGGTCGGCAGCCGGTCATCAGGCACGTGCGCGATGGGCTGCATGTTGCTACCATGGTATAGGCGCGCCTGAAGAGCGTGCCCGTTGCGGCCAGCCGGTCGATGTTGGGCGAGATGATCCGGTCAAAGCCGTAACAGCCCAACTGGGGGCGCAGATCGTCCACCGGAATCATCAGGACGTTAAGAGGCCTTGCTCCCGATTGAGCGTTAGTCCTCGGCAGTAAGGGACCGGCGAAAAGGGCCGTTGCGGTCAAGCTCATGTTCCTGAGAAAGTCACGCCTTGAAATCACTTGCATCGTATTCTCCTTCCAGAGGTACAAATCCTGCATTACAGTCAAGCTTCGTCGCTGTCAAATACCGGGCCCCATTGTTGTCACACAATGATAACCAAGCGAGGCCTGTTGCTATGCATTGTACCATGAGAATCGAATTCCTGCAATTAGGATGAAAACGCCCATCGGCCATCCACGGCTACCGCTCCAGCTCTCTCCACCAAACCGCCTCCCGTCAGCCGCGGGTAGAGTTCGATTTGTCGCAGGGCTCTGTCGTCAGTGGTCTTGCCAAATAGACTATGGATTCTGAAGGTCCAGGCATATCATCTGATTGCTGTTGCGCACGAGTAGTTTGCCATCGCTAAGCGCAAGAGGAGCCCACGGCTCGTCCTGCTTGAGAGAGAATAGCTTGACCTTGCCTAGTTCTTGTGCAGGACACCAAATGTCACGCCCATCTCCTCCAGCTTCTCTTGCACCAGGCGCGGCCCCTCCCAACCATATCCGCCGTTTTCCAAACCCGGCATGGGCTTGATCTCAAGACCCAATCGGTTGCCCAGGCAGTCATAAGCCCCCGGTGTGTCTTTTCCGTCACACCCGCTGAAATTGCTCTTGGGGATGAAATGACTTGTAAAATCGGGATCATTCCAGGTTCGTGGGTCGGCTTCGCTGCCGCTTTCGGACGGCGCAGTTACCCCGGGCACATCACCCCGACCGGAATTGCCGTCAAACCCGCTCGTACCGACCCAGTTGTCCCAATTCATAGAACACAAGGTCACATCAGGTGAATAACCGTACCAGTTATTATCCATTTTCGACATATTCGCCTTATCTACTGACGTAACCCACTGGTTGTCCGGCTGGGAGCGGATGACCAGATTGTGCCGGAAACGGTGGTTGATTCCCTGTATCACGAGCACGGCCCGTTTCGAGGAAGTATGAATGAAAGTGTTATACTCGGTAAGCAGCTCCCGCGGCCTAAACTCGGCCATCACTTTTCCCGCCTTGTCTCCGCAGTTGAACATCACATTACCGCTTACTTGGAAATATTCTTTGGGCTCGCCTGTTTTAAAACCGATGTGTGCGGCCCCTCCCATGGTGTTGCCCACGACCCATATGTATTTGCCCTCATGGCCGGCGGTGAAGCACTTGCTGCCGCGGCCCGTTTTTACCGACAGACCGGGCAGCGCCTGCATCATCACCCGGTTTCCAACGACTTTGATGTCCCTGGCTATCGGGCCGTCCGGATCCTTCTCTGGTTCGGACATGGCCAGATCAATGCCGTCCTCCATACCCGAATTCCCAATGGTGACGTTATCCAGTATCCAGTGGTGATCGCCGGCATTGGTGGTGGCGCTGGGATGGATGACGATGCAGTCGTTGGCGCCCAGATCGTATACCAGATTGCCAACAACTGCAATATGATGGGACTCAGCGAATATCCGAATCCCATTGCTGGGATACTCATCGATCTCCGGACTGCCGTGTACTACATTGTCGTATATCACGATGTGATGCGCACCGCTCGAGGCGTCGAGCTTGACGCAGTCAAACCCGCGGACCGTTACATAGGAGCTTTTGCTCACGCTTACCGTACCCAGCACCTTGGCTTTGGCGTCAAGAGGCAGCCCGTATGTTCCTAATACCAGACGATTGCCGTTTTGCCCATGTACATTCTCGAAATCAAGCTTTCCGGTCCAGGTCTGACCTCGCCTGAGAAGCACGTGGGTTCCAGGAGAGAAGTCTTCCTTCTTATCAGCTATCTTAGCAAGAGTCTTCCAGGCCGTTGAAGGCGATTTGCCGTCTTCGCCATCGTCTCCATCCTGCGCGTCCACGTAACGGCGCAATTCAGGTGAAAGGGAGCGGCCCGGGTCATCGAGCGCAGTACCGCCATCGGGATATGGAAGGTCAAGAACCGCCGAATGTGCCGTACAGGCTGTCAAAACCAATAACAGTAAATACGAACGTAACATTACAATCCGTCCTAAAGTACGGGCTGAGGAGCGATGCGTTAGCAGGGTCTCACTCAAGCCGGGTGTTGTGTGCCGGGCATGCCCGGAGACTTGAGCGTGATAGTATGGAATATAATGCGCTTGTCAACCATGAATGAGACCATCGTGCTTATTCTGAAAGAACAGGTTAGCGTGTCTTCTTGCTCAATCGCGTTAAGAATACCTGTAGCATCGCTCATACTTGTTCTTGACTCCGGATGTCCCAATAGTATCACATCAACGTACCGGAAACCATGTTACGATTCAAAGACTACTTGGCACGTGCTTCGCTCGCCGTGTTCTTTACGGAGCCGCCAGCCAGCCCTCGGGATCCCTGATCCGCGCGCCCCAGGCCCCCTCAAAACGGCCCCCATTTTCACAAGCTGTAGAATGTCGGAATTCTTGGAAAATTCGCCCTTTTCAGGAGCTGTGAGACACCGCAATTTCAAAGGACATCGTGTCACCAACACATCTCCACCGACCTTGATTTTGCCCGAATCGAGTCCGAATACACGTTGATTTCAGGCCCAGGAAGGTCATCTTATCTGGCGGGTGCGGTCGATTTCACCGCACGCCTCGAGTGCAAGGATTGCGTAGGCAGTTCCGGCATTGGATATGTAATGCATACGGTCTGTGTTGGGTGATCGAGTGAACCACCGTCCGCTGGCACGCTGATGCGTTTTCAGCCAGGCGACTCCTTTTTGAATTCGTGGGTCCCCTGCGATGACGCCGGCACGCCGCAGAACATAAATTACAAAACCTGTGCCGTACCCGTCACTTGATTCATAGTCCTGCTCGTTACCGTCCGACCTCTTCCAATTGCCCAGAGTAGCCAGTGCCCAGCCACCATCGGACTTCTGAATCGCAAGAAGACCCTCAATGACTCTTCGGCGTTGGTCGGGCGACATGAGCCCGTCAATATATGTCGAGGCCCACAATAACATGGCCCGATTATGCATATTGGCGGGCGCGTTGTTTTGGAAATACTTGCGAATCCCTTCAAGGCCCTTCTTGGCAGTCGCTGTCTCGCTATAACCATCCGGCGCTACGCCAGCGGCCACGGCCGCCATCGCTGTTCCGTAGTAATCGTCAACTCCAGAAGGTGGCCGATTTCCTTTTTGCCAGGTCCAGCCGCCGTCATCGCCCTGGACAGTCCACATTCGGTCCAGCGCCTTGCGTGTCAGAGGATGCAGTTCGCCGGTAGTGGCCGCGTCGTTGCAGGCGAGCACGGCTGCGACCATTACGGACTCCGAGTTCTGGTACGGCCCGGGCTTCTTCGCCCATGGTTCGTTGACCCGTCCTTCCAGTGTAGAGCGAATCTTGTCGTGTGCCGCCAGGCCTCGAGGGACCGCTGGTCGGGCAAGCAGGTAGGGATAATCCGTGTGACAGGCAAAACAGCGTTTTTCCTGCTGCCACGCCTGGGCCGCCGCATCGAGATACTGGGCCGCCGCCTTTAGAGAATACTCCCGGCGAAACGGCTCATCCGGCTGGATGAGACTGGGCGACGGGGCCTGTGTCGTGGGAGGGGACGGTCTTTCAGATGTCACAGGCGGCCCTTCGTATGGTCCGGGTGGCGTCGCCGGAGCAGTCTCACCACATGCGGCCAAAGCGAGGATGGCGTACGCTGTGCCGGAGTGGGTGATGTATTGTCGGCTGTCTTTGTCCATCGATCGGGTGAACCAACGCCCGCTGGCTCGTTGATGGGTTTTGAGCCACTGGACCCCCTTCTGAATTCGCGGATCGTCGGCGGGGACGCCGGCACTGCGGAGTGCGTAGATCACGAAGCCGGTGCCATAGCCATCACTCGTCTCGTAGTCTTGCGGCGTGCCGTCAGACCGTTTCCAGTTGGTGCCGAGTGTTGCCAGGTTCCAGCCGCCGTCACCTTTCTGAAGGGCAAAAAGACCCTCGACAACCTCTCTACGCTCGCCCTCGGTCATTATTCCATCGACATGCAGCGAAGCAAGCATCTTCATTGCCCGATGGTGCATGTTGACAGGTGGATTGTTCCGCAGATACTGGCGAATTTTTTCAAGACCTCTCTTCGCGGCGAGAGTTTGGCTATAGTTGTCTGGTGCGATGCCAACGCCGATAGCCGCCATAGTCACACCATAGTGTTCCTCGATCTCCGACGGCGGCTCATTATCATCGAGCCACGTCCACCCACCGTCCTCACGCTGGAATTCCCAGATCCGGTCCAGGGCGAAACGCGTCGCCGGATGCAGCTTTCCGGTGGTCGCTGCATCGTTCTGCGCCAGGACCGACGCGACCATCACCGCCTCGGTTGGCTGATAGCCGGTCTTGCGCGGATGCATCGCCAAATACTCCGCGGCCTCACGAATTTGTCTGTGGGCGGGCACGTCGTGAGCGATTGCCGGTCGTGCCATCAGGAATGCGTAGTTCGAGTGGCAGGCAAAGCACGCGTGTTGCTTTTGCCAGGTAAGCGCAGCCGAATCGAGAAACCGAACGGCCTCCCGCATCGAGAATTCTTCGGCAAACGGCTCCTCCGGCCGGTTCGGCCCGGGCGAAACAACATTCTCAAGAGTCACCCCCTCACTTGCAGACGATACGGCCGCTGGCGACAACAGGGCCATAGTACCCAACATCAGGAGACTTATTCCGATCTTCATGGCGTCTTCCTTCCGGCTACGCAAGAAGTTGTCTGTAAATTCTTTCATTTTGCATAGCCTACTCAGTCTTTGGCTGGCCACTCGGCGTTTTCACAATCGTCTGCGAAATAGCAGAAGGGCTTCCACTCCACAGAAGGCAAGTGCAAATAAGCGAGGATACACAGATATCATGCCCGCACTGCCTGCAAATCTACTTGGGCTCATTAACGAGTGCCTTGATCTTCTCGATGTCGATGTTGCATGGGCAACAGGTAAGAGCAAACAACTTGTCTTCACCACAACAGGTCGAACTTGCTTCACCACACATTTCTTACTCCTTGTATTTCAAGATTACGGAATTCCTGGAATACCAACCAGACAATAGTATTGGGACAATCGATCACTGTCAATATAGGAAGCAAAGTTCCAATCAGTTCTGCAAAGCTATAAGCGGTGCCCTTTGGCCGAAATGTCGCAACGAGGATGCCTCGAAAGAAGAAATGTGGCAACGGGGATTTTGGTATTTGATTTTGAGATCATTCATGGGTGAACGAGTCCATTTCACTCAATGAACCCGCCACAAGCCAATATTCTGTAGATAGCTGTTTTCTCTTCTCTTGAATCATTGTATCTCAGGTGGTATAGTCAATTGTATATGTTGTAATCGATTTCTCTTTCATTTTGCGATTTGGAGGTTATTGCCATGTGTGAACACTGTACGCGACGGGAATTTTTGGGAACTGGAGTGGCCAGCGGGTTGATGCTCGCCGGCGCAACTTGGACGCACGCGTGGGCTTCGCAATCGCCGCCCGGCCAATCACGGGGAAAGTCACGAATTTGCGTCGTCTTCACCGGCACGCCCGCACCGGAGGACCGCGATTGGGGGGCCGACGCCAGGCAAATAGAGGCCATGAAAACTCACTTGGCCAATGCGGAAAAGGAGCTGGGAAACATCGAGCTAATAATCGGGCAATCGAGCAGTGCCGAGCAGACGGCGGCTCTGTTAGAGAAGGCAGGGCCGGAAGCACCGGTCCTGGCCATCAACGTGCGAAACTTTGCCTTGACAAGGATAGTGAAGCCGATTCTTGACGGATCGCATCCTATGGTGTTCTTTTCACTGCCGGCCAGCGGTCACGATTGGATGTATGCCCCCCGTTGGCATCGTCAGGGGCATCGCGTTACACTTCTGGCCAGCAGCAACTACAATGAGCTCGAACGAGCCCTTCGTCTGCTGAGGGTCATCCCCATGATGAAGCAGACTCGGATCCTGCTCTTCCCTCCGGCTCGAGGTACCGCGCCTGCCCAGTCTCCGGATCAAGTCAAGGAGCGCTTGGGGGCCGACGTCGTGGCCATAGAAGAGAAGACCTTCAGCGAGATGATTTCCGCCGCGGAAGACAACGCCGTTAGAGCCGAGATCAACCGCTGGACAAATAACGCGAAGGAAATTATCGAGCCGAACAAAGAGGATATCGAGAAGGCCGCCCGCGTCAGTGTGGCGCTGCAGCGTCTCATGGAGCAGGAACGGGCCCAGGGGTTGGCTGTGGGCACGTGTATGGGATGGTTGCCAAAAGGATTCCCCTGTCTGGGATTTGCTCGTCTTCGCGACAGCGGTATTCCCGCAGCGTGCGAGGGGGATATGGACTCGTTGCTGACCATGCTCCTGTTTCAATATATGATTGATCGTCCCGGATTCCAGGGCAACGCCACCTTCGATACCGCTCGCAACGCTTTGTGGACCGCTCATTGCACGGCGCCCCTGAAGATGGATGGTCCCAATGGCAAGGAAGCACCGTATCTTCTGCGCGGTCATTCCGAGGTCGGCGGCAGCGGCTGCGTACCCGAGATCCAATACCGCCTCGGCGAGACCATTACCCGCGCCAAAATGATCAACCTGGATACAATACTCGCCTCGACGGGCAAAATCATCGAAGTTCCGGCCAAGTCGGTCCACGGTTGTCGCACGCAGATCGTCACCGAAGTTCGCGACGCGGCGAAGATGGCCGCCAACTGGAGCAGTGTCCTTGAGACCGAGGACGCCATGACGCTGCTGCACCGCGTGGTGTTCTACGGCGACCACATGGATAACGTGCACCACCTCGCCCGGCTGATGGGCATGAAAGTCGTCGAGGAAGGTTGAACGAACACCTGAATTGCGAATCCCGGCTTAACATGATGGGCTTTGCCGGCATTGAAAAGCAAGAACAATGAGAAGCATGACAATGAAAAGGAAGCTGTCAAGGAGACAATTTCTTCAATCGTCAGTAACGGGTTTGGGAGTTTCTTCCGCAGGGCTAAGTCTCTCTGCCTTTTCATTTCCACGCAATCGGGCAAAGCCCAATCTCGTGTTTGTTCTCGCCGATCAGTGGCGTGCTCAGGCCACGGGCTATGCAGGCGACCCCAACGCTGTCACGCCGAATCTCGACGCGTTGGCAAAAGAGAGTGTTAATTTCACCAATGCCGTATCAGGCTGTCCGGTGTGTACCCCTTACCGGGCCAGTTTAATGACGGGCCAATACTGGCTCACCCACGGCCTCTTCTTGAACGATCTGACTTTAGGTAACAAGGCGGTTTCCCTGGCACAAGCCTATGGGGGGGCCGGATATGACACGGCGTATATTGGCAAATGGCATTTGGACGGGCACGGCAGGAGTGCGTATATCCCGCCGGAAAGACGGCAGGGATTCGACTATTGGAAGGTCCTGGAATGCACCCATGACTACAACAAGTCCGCCTATTATGCGGGCAACGATGCCACAAAGCGGTATTGGGACGGCTATGACGCCAGTGCCCAGACCGAGGATGCACAGAAATATATAGAGGCCCACGCAGAATCGGGCAAGCCGTTTGCTCTCTTTGTTTCCTGGGGGCCGCCGCACAATCCCTATATGACCGCGCCGCAACGATATCGTGACATGTTCCCATCGGAGCAGATTACACTACGTCCCAATGTCAAGGGCAACCTGGCCCAAATACGACAGGAACTGGCCGGCTATTATGCACATATTGCCGCTTTGGATGATTGCCTCGGACGGCTTCTACGAACGCTCCACGAAACGGGTATTGCCGAAAACACCCTATTCGTATTCACCTCGGATCATGGCGATATGCTGGGTTCCCAGGGCCAGCAGCGTAAGCAGCGACCGTGGGATGAATCCATTAAAGTGCCGTTCCTGTTGCGCTATCCCCAATTGCTGGGGACCAGCGCGAAGACGATCGACGTGCCCATCAATACTCCCGACATCATGCCCACCCTTCTTGGGCTGTGTGGGATTGGAATACCGGGTTCGGTGGAGGGGAGTGACTTTTCGGGTGTGATTAGAGATGGCGAGCGGCACCACGATGAAGCGGCGTTAATTGCCTGTTTTTCTCCGTTCGCAGAATACAAGTCAAACCCTGGCAAAGAGTTTCGCGGCATACGGACTCGGCGGCATACCTATGTGCGTGATCTGCAAGGACCCTGGCTGCTGTATGACAATGAAACGGATCCCTATCAGACGAGCAATCTGGTGAACAAAGATGAATACACGAACGTGCAAAAAGAATTAGATACCCTTCTTACCAGAAAACTGAAGCAAACCAACGATGCGTTTCTACCGGGCCAGGCGTACATCCGGAAATGGGATTACAAAGTGAATGAAAGCGGGTCTGTACCCTACAAAGGGTGATGAGGCTGCCCTGGAGATTAGCTCGACGTCTGCCCTTTGGAATAGTCATGCTGCCTGACTCAGATAGTCCGGGGGGGCTGAATTTCGGCGGTAGAACGGAAAAAGTCGCCTTCAGTATGGATTATTGTTTGACTGCAATTGCTTATTCTGGTATAGTCTAAAATAGTTGGACTGGGCTCAATGATCGCTCGTTTGTGTTCCTCTCGGAAGCCGATATTGACTTCTTGAAGGAAGGAGGCAACCGTAGGTCAACAAGAACCATCCTTTGCATTCCTGTGCTGCTGCCAAATTCCGGGGACATTCAGGTAGTTGTCATTTTGCCCAAGAGCTGTAAGTGTTTTACCTTGCAGCCAAAGCAAACGAACCATCATTTAACTTTTGAAGGAGGACTATCATGTGTAAGAGACTCATTTACTTGGCCTTTTTTGCTCTGGTACTGGCTCTGGTTGGCAGTGCTTCGGCCGGCGTGCTCTATAGCGATACGTTCAACCGGCCTGACAGCGACACTCTCGGCACCAACGACAACGCCATGGGCGGGATAATCTCAGCCTCCTGGGTAGAGCTGGAAGGCGATGAAACGCAGATCCAGATATCCGGCAACGCCTTGGCCTGGGAAGGAGCTGGCTATGGCTACATTGATCACAAGTTCACCGGCGCCGAACTGCTGACTTCCTTCACCGTCGAGTTCGATTTAATGCCCAGCCCAAGCACGAACAACTGGTTTTCCATAAACTTTGCCCCTGCTCCTGGTGCAACAGCCGTCAACGCGGCCTCCACGACCTTGGGCCTGCTATTCAGGCCCGGGGCGTCGAGCGGGGCCGTATGGGACAACGCTACGCGGATTGGCCCCCTTGGCGGTCCGCTCGTGGACAATTCGTTGAATCCTGTACCGGTCAGGATTCAGATCGATAGCCCCGACGGATATAACGATGGGGATACCGCAACCGTCCAGTTGTGGGTAGGCGGCATCATCCACGAAAACATTGACGGTGCCGGTGGCAGTTCCTACGACTTCGCGTGGGATGGCCACACGGATGGCTTGTATATCCTATTTCAGAACAATCAAACCCCCAACAAAAGCATTGACAACCTGGTCATCTCCAGCCCCTTCAGCCAGACGCAGGCGTTTGACCCCAGTCCGGCTGATGAGGCGACAGACGTACTTCGTCACGATGTGGTTCTTAGCTGGCAGCCGGGGGATTTTGCCGACCAGCACGACGTGTACTTCGGGACCGTGTTCGACGATGTGAACGACGCCACCCCAACTGTTGACCCGATTGGCGTTTACAAGGGCCGTCAAAGCCAGAGCACCTATGCGCCCGCCCGTCTCGATTTGGGCCAGACGTACTACTGGCGCGTGGACGAAGTCAACGCGCCCCCGGATAACACCATCTTCAAAGGCGATGTGTGGCAATTTACGGTCGAACCTATCGGTTATCCCATCGAGAATATCACTCCCACAGCTTCCAGTGTGAACAGGGCCGATGAGGGACCGGAAAACACCGTCAACGGCTCCGGACTGAATGATGATGACCTGCACTCATCCGAAAATACGGCTATGTGGCTCAGTAGCGGCATCGATCCAAACGCGACCTGGATCCAGTATGAGTTCGACAGAGTGCATAAATTGTATCAGATGTGGGTGTGGAACTATAATACTTCTGTTGAGCCTCTTATCGGTTTCGGCATCAGGGAAGCCACTATTGAGTACTCCGTC
>DATKWR010000936.1:0-7415 GCA_035529475.1 Sedimentisphaerales bacterium
GCTTCGCGTGCGCGATGTCAGCGAACGCATAAGGGGTAGGCGATGGCGCTAAATGTCTGCCAGCACCCCGGATGCGAACGTTTGACCCAGTATCGGTACTGCCAGCAGCACAGCCGGGTACCGTCTACCGCAGGGCTGTTCGCGGTTCCGGTGACGCTGGTCTGCGGGCCATCCGGAGCGGGCAAGAGCCGGTATGTGGATGAGCATAAACGCCCGGGAGACCTGGTGATCGAAGTGGACGCGCTGTTTGTGGCCTGCGGTGCCGGAGCCGATCATGCCCACAAACCGGCGCTATTGCCATTCGTCTGCGAGGCACGCGACGCGATGATAGCCAGGCTCATGCGCATGAGCGCCGTGCCCCAGGCATGGGTGATCACCACGAGCCCGGGGAAACGGCGGGAGTTCTACGAGCGCGGAGCGCGGATCATCGTCATAGCAGCGACAGCCGAGCAGTGCAGGATGCGCATGGCCGGCAGGCCCCGCCAGGAGCGGACGTGGGAGGACATCATCGCGCGATGGTTCCGGGACTACGAAGCGGCCCCGTATGACGAGGTGATTACAAACGAGCTGCAAGAGGGGGTGGCCTAATGCCACGGGGAGGCCAGAACCGCAAGCCGCGGCAGGCGAAAATTATCCAAGGTACGTTCCGCAAGGACCGCAACCCTGGCCGCGAAGCTATGCCGTCGCTTATGCTGCAGGTTCCGAAGCCGCCGGCGGGGATGAACCGCTGGGCCCGCCGGCTGTGGAAGCAATTGGCTGAAGAATTAGTGGAGCAGGATCTCCTCACCACGGTGGATCTGTCAACCATGGAGCTCTGCTGCTCCGCCTACGGCATGTACCAGGAGGCCAAAGATGCCATTTTCCATCCGCGGGATCCGAAAACGGGTAAGCGCAGCCGACGCGGCTTGGCAGAGTATCTCCGTGAAAGGAACAGCCAGACGATGCCGGAAATGATAGCGATGAAAAGCGGATGGCAGCTATACAAGACATACATGGCCGAGTTCGGACTCTCGCCGGCAAGCCGCAATCGCATCAACTTGCCCGCGAAGAAGGAAGAGGGACAAAGCCCGATGGAGAAGCTGCTCAATGAGGTATAGATGGACCGTCGTATTGCTGATTCTTGGGATGTTCATTGTGGCTAAAAGCTTCACAGCTGAGAAATATATCTGCGATGTGATGAGCGGAAAAGTTCCGGTGTGCCGGCTCACCAAGCTGGCCATTGAGCGACACCTGGGCGATCTGAAACGACAGAACACCCCGGAATTTCCTTATTACTTCGATCCAGAGGCAGCAAAGCGCGTGATCACCTTCAAGGGAGAGCTGGAGATCGTTGAAGGCGAATACGCGGGTGCCCGTCTCAAGATGCCGGCTTGGCTACAATTCAAGGACTGGGTTTTGTTCGGGTGGCGCCGGGTAGACGGTGGATATCGGCGATTCCGGAAGGCCTATATCACTGTAGCCCGCAAGAACACGAAAACAACTGACGCCGCGGCCACGGCTCTGTATGTGTTCTATGCGGAGCGACCACGGGAGCGGGGCCCGCAGGTATATTGCGTGGGGCCGCAGAAAGCCCAAGGGAAACTGTGCTGGAAGATCGCCGCAGAGATGGTTCAGAAGGAGAAAGAACTCAAGAAACGCGCGCGCTTCTTTAAGCTCAACACCAACGAGCCAGTCCTTAACCTGACCACAGATTCCATGGCCGTGATGACCGTATGGGGCAAAGACGCCACCACTAAGGACGGGTTCTCGCCTTCCATGGCCGTGGTAGACGAGGCGCATCTGTATCCGGGGCATGAGGCCATGGAAGTACTGGAGTCCGGCACCGGGGCCCGACCGCAGCCGCTGATTTACGTCATAACCTCCGCAGGCTTTGATCTGGAGAGTTCCTGCTACAACGAGGAACACAGGCTCGCCGTGGAGGTCCTGGAAGGCACCGCTGATCCGGTCCCCGAGCACTTCTTCGCTTTGATCTATACCCTCGATGAGGGAGATGACTTTACCGACCCGGCAGTATGGAAGAAGGCGAACCCTAGCCTCGGCGATCTGCCGACTCCCCGCGAGGATATCCTGCGTGAGCGGGTAGCTGACGCATTAGCCACTCCGACTAAACGCAACGACATTTTGACCAAGAACTTCAACATCTGGACCCAGACCGAGACGCGATGGATCGCTCCAGAAGCGTGGGCCGCCTGTTGCGGCAAGGTGGATCCGGAAGCGCTCGCCGGAAAACGCGCCTACGGGGGCCTGGACCTGTCCATGGGCCGCGACCTCACGGCCTGGGTGCTATGCTTCTGGCCGACCGAAGAGGAACCGGACGTATACCCGTTTCTCTACCGCTTCTTTCTGCCGAAGGATAACATCGTCGAGCGGGAGCGGGAGGACAAGCGGCAATATCGCTACTGGGCAGAGCAGAAACTTCTCACCCTCACGCCCGGGCCGCAGGTTGACTACGGCCTGGTGGAGAAGGCCATTCGGGATGACGCCGCGAAATATGACATACCCCAGATCGCCTACGATCCGTACCGGGCCGGGTGGCTGATCAATGATCTGCAGAAGCGCGGTCTGACAATTGAGATGGTCGAATACAGACAGGGGATGCAGACCATGGGACCGGCCACGGCGCTGTTTGAGCGGGCGATCATCGGGAAGACAATCGCCCACGGCGACAACCCGATCATGCGCTGGATGATGGCCTGCACCGAGATCCAAAGCGACCGTGGGGGCAGGATCATGCCGATGAAACCGAAGCGCGGGGCTCGAGGAAAACGGATCGACGGCGTAGTAGCATCGATCATGGGCTATCACCGTGCCTACTCTGAGTTCGGAAAGGCGCAGGCAAAGGTGGAAGTATGGGCGGTATGAGTCTCGTAAAGCGCGTGTCGACAGCGTTCCGGGTCCTGCGTGGGACTGCGGCAGAAGATTGGATGGCCTATTTTGGTAGCAACGGAGGGCGGAAAACCAAAGCAGGCACGGTGATGCATCAAACTTCCGCCATGACGATTAGTGCTTTGTATGCAGCGCTTAATTTTATCGGAGGTGTGATGGCGAGTCTCCCGCTACGAGTGCGTCGTACCCTTCCGACCGGTGGAAGTGAACCGGCAATAGATCATCCACTCTATAATCGATTGCATGCTAAACCGAATGATTCCGGGCTGACCGCTTGGCAGTGGATTTATACCTCCCTGCTTCATAAATACCTCTGGGGTAATTGGTGGACCGCTGTGAATCGGCGTGGCGGGTTCGAGCTGACGCCGCTACTTCCAGACAGGACGCTAATCGATATACGGGCTCCCGGACTCGTGAAAACCCACGATAATAATCATATGGAAATTACTCTGGACCGCCGCGACGTGTTGCTCATTCCCCATGTCTCTTTGGGTGGGGTTATGGGCAAGGGTATAGTGCATTATGCTCGTGAATCCTTGGGATTAATTAAAGCGCAAGATGAGTTTGCCTCTACATTTTTCGGATCGGGGGTCAAGGCAGGCGGATTCGTGCAGGTGCCGACAGGTCAGGAGATGAAAGAGGAAACGCGTAAAGGCTTGCAAGAGGACTTCAATAAAAAGTATGGCGAGCTTGGTGAATCGTGGAAAGCGATTTTTCTGACCGGCGGGGCTGAGTGGAATCCCAATGAAATCGATGCGAAGAAAGCGCAGGCACTGGAGAGCCGGCAGTTTTCGATTGCCGAGGTGTCTCGCTGGACGGGTCTTCCACCGCATCTGTTGCACGATCTGAGTCATGCTACATATAGCAATATCGAAGAGCTAGATCTGGCGCTGAAGATGTTCGTGATTGTGCCGAATGCCACACAGATCGAGCAGGCCATGAATATTACTTTCTTCGACGACCGCGAGCTAGCTGCTGGTTATTTTGCGAAGTTCGAGCTGAAAGGCTTGGAGCGCGGAAATCTGGAGGCACGGACGGCATTTTATACTGCTATGCTGGATCGTGGCGTATTCCATGCGGATAATGTGCTCGCGCTGGAAGATATGAATCCGCAGCCGGATGGGTTGGGCAAGGTATACGTGCTGCCACTCAACATGATGAACAAAAAAATGGTCGTGGGCTCGATCTCATTGGAACTGCAACCGGCTCGCATGCGCGATGTATCACCAAGCCGAGCGGCGATCTCCGTGAGCCGGACGGTGCTCAGAGGATTGATATCCGCAGAGCGCAAGCGACTTACGGCAAGATACGCCATCAAGTGGGGCGAATATTCCGAACGACTGATTGCCGACGAAGCGGCAGCGCTCAGAGTTGGCATAAAGCAATGGCTGAGTGAGCGTTCCGCAGCGGAGTTTGTGACGTGGCTGGGCACCTTCTATGATGAATTCTATTCGCATATCGATGAGCAGGTGTCTCCGCTGTTGGTGCAATATTCGACCGATATCATACCAGTCGTGCTGAAAGAAATTAGCAGCGATGCCGATTTGACTGTCGAGATGCAGCGGTTCCTTGCAGATTATCGAGATGGTATTGTGCGCAGACATATAGAGCACTCCAGCGGACAACTCGCCGCAGCCTTAAGAGATTCAGAAGATGCAGCCATAGCCGCTGAGGAGACACTGCAAGAATGGGAAAGTGCGCGGGCCGACCGCATCCGGCTGCACGAAAGTGTCCGATCGGAAGGCGCATTTGCTCGCGCTGTTTTCATAGGGGCAGGCATCACGAAATTAGTATGGAGTGCGTCCCCTGACAGTTGCCCATATTGCGCGGCACTGAATGGGGTAGTCGTTGGAATCGAAGAACCTTTTGTCTCTGAGGGAGATTTTCAGCCTGAGGATGTTGATCGTCCATTGACGATTACCAGCACACATAGGCACCCTCCGCTGCACGCGGGTTGTGTATGTTCAATAGAGGCAAGTGCATGACCAAGAGAGAAGTAACCGCGAAAGAAGTAACCGCCCATGTAGTCGTGACAGATAGACTTCTCCGCAATTCGCGCAAGGCCGGGCGGCTTGTGCAGCGGCTTTTAAGACGGGCCCGGAGAGAAGCCCGAAGGAGTAAATCAAATGCCATACGAAAATGAACATTCTTGCAGACTCAAAGAACCGAATTATGAAAAGTATGCTCGGGAGAATTGCAAAGTAAAGCACGATGGAAAATGCATAGATTACATCTATGGGATCAAAGGACCGGATGAAAGCGAATTGCAAGCCATGAGATATCCGAAAGATGTCTGGACTGCAGATTCGGCGAAAGCTCATTGCAAAGAAGCAGATGGGTCATTTGAACCAGCCAAAGAAGAGGACAGCGCTCTTCAGGCGGAACGGCGGTTCGTGCCGTTTGCCGGCGAGATGCGTGCGGTAGATGACGATGGTGCCATGATCATTGAGGGCTATCCGATTATCTATGACGTATATGCTTCAATCTGGGGCTTTCACGAGATCATTCGTCCAGGTGCGGCCACCGAAATACTGAAGAAAGCTGATGAGCTTGTGCTTTGGGATCATGAAAGTTCCCAGCCCATGGCGCGGCGTTCGGCTGGCACGTTGGAAGTCAAGGAAGACGAGAAAGGCGTGTCTATCCGTGCAGATGTGAGCAAGACTGTGTGGGGACGCAACGGCTTTGAGGCTATTCAAAACAAGATCATCAATCGTATGAGCTTTGCGTTTGATGTGGAAGAGGATCGATGGTTTTGGGAAGGAGAAGGTGACGATAGAATCGAGATTCGGGAGATCCTGAGTTTCGCTAATCTATACGATTATTCGCCGGTAAGTTACCCGGCGTACAAGGAGACCGTGGTCATGGCAAGGTGCAAAGACCTGGCGCTGCGGCACCATCCGGAACCGAGGGCGCTCGGGGACGGCAGCAGGGCGCTGCTGGAGGTGGTACAGATGTCCAAGGATGCATTGAGTCAAGATCCATGGCCCTATCTTAAGGATCAAGGAGCATAATATGAATGATCCACGTTTAAAGTCCCTCTACGACAAGAGGGCAGGTTTCGTCCAGGACCGACAAGAATTACTGGACAAGGTAATCGGTGAGAATCGAGGGCTCAACGATGAGGAGCGCGTCGAGCAGGAGCGGCTTGCCGGCGAAATTCGCAAGATGGATGAACTGATCGCCATCGCCAAGGAGAGTTTCGACCTCCCCCCGGGAGATCCACCGGATGGCGATCCGCAGCCGACCGGCCGGGTCTTTCGGAGTTTCGGTGAGTTCCTGACCGTCGTGCGGTTTGCGCCGCAGGACGAGAGATTGCGTCAACTCGCCGACGGCAGGGAACACCGCGACATGTCAATGGGTGTCGGTACCGCCGGCGGCGTTCTCGTTCCCGAGCAAATGGGACCGATGCTGGAACCCATCCAGCCGCAGGACGCCGTATTTCGTCCTCGGGCGAGAGTCATCCCGGCCGGGGATCCTCCGGATGCGGCCATCACCATGCCGGCCCTGGATCAGGGCGGTGCGCGCGGAGTATTCTCCGGCGTGCAGGTGACCTGGATCGCTGAAGCGGTAACCAAGCCGCAGACCGAGCCGGAGACGCGAGAAATAAAGCTGGAACCGCAGGAAGTTGCGGCGCATGTGATCGTCAGCGACAAGCTGCTACGGAATTCTGCTGCAGCCGGCCCGCTGGTGTCTGCGCTGTTGCGCGGAGCGATTCTGGCTTCCGAAGACCAGGCGTTCCTGAATGGCACCGGTATCGGGCAGCCTCTGGGTGTCATCGGGCATCCGGCGTGCATCAACGTAGCACGAGCCGTCGCTAATCAAATCGCCTGGGCTGATCTGGTGGGCATGTTTGCAGTTTCAAAGCTCGGAGGGCGCAACGTCTGGATAGGTTCTCAGACGATCCTGCCGCAACTCATGACGCTGATTGCTCCGGTTGGACAGTTTGCGTGGCAGCCGAGTATGAGAGAAGGTACACCGCAGACCCTGCTGGGATATCCGCTCGTACTCAATGAGCGTTCCCCGCCTCTTGGTACTCAAGGGGATCTGATGCTGGTAGACCTGAACTACTACCTCATCAAGGATGGTAGCCCGCTGACCATCGCGATGTCAGAGCACCCTCGTTTCACCCGTAACCAAACGATAATCAAAGCATGGTGGAACGTGGATGGCCAGCCCTGGTTGACCACGCCGCTTCTGTTGGAAGATGGTGTGACTCAAGTCAGCCCGTTCGTGGTGCTGCTGTAAGCGGCATTGAAAATTGATAGCGGAGGCTTTCGGGCCTCCGCTTAATAAAGCAAGGAGAAAAAAATGAAGCTTTTAGGAGAGATCCTCAAAGTCGACAACGCCATCGTTCCTACGGCAGCTTTGGCGGCAGGGGTTATTGCGGCCAGTAGACCCTACCCGGTAGGACGGGAGCGCAAGGCGTTGTTCGTACTCAGTTTGTTTTCGGCTACTTTTCAAGACGCCGACGTGCTGGATTTCGGCATCGTGGATGACAGCATCGCCGCACCCGCAGCTTCCGGTGCCTT
>DATKWR010000937.1:0-2313 GCA_035529475.1 Sedimentisphaerales bacterium
CGGCTTCTTTGATCATCGCCGCCGCACGATTTTGCGCCGCCGCGTAATCGGCTCTTTTCAACATGCACACCTCCGTGTTCTACTTCATAACAAAGACCTTGTACACCCACAGCCCCCCAACCAGCAGGACGGCGGCGATCAAGAAGACTGCGAGCCGCAGACGCGCCTGCCTGGGCGAGACAGACTCTGAGATCACCTTTTTCGGGTTCATGAACAGCCACGTGACGGCCGCCAGAACGTTAATCACAGCGGCGAAGACGAAGAAGGAATAGGCCGTCCCCGTTCTTTCGGCAAAATAGGGCAGAGTCACGTGGGCCACGAAATACGGAAAGATGATAGCGCTGAAGGCCGAGCCGAGATTGCCCAACATGTTCATCGCGCCGGAGACCGCGCCGGAACTTTCGCCGCCAATGTCCATACAGAACGACCAGCTCGGACTGAGCGTGAGCTCGACGCCGAACACCGCAATGCTGAAGCACAGAACAAACGCAAGAGGGCCGGCGCCGCCTGCCTGCGTTGTCAGCATCAGCCCCAGCGCCCCCATGACAAATCCCGTCACCGCCGGGATTCGCCGCGAGCCGACGTGGTACCCTTTGCCATACAACAGCGTCACGACCACCCCGGACGTCCAGTGCGCGAACATGCCGAAGATCAGCGGAATAGGGGCATAAAGACCTGCGCCTGGTCCCCACTGCTTTATCATGTACGGCTGAAGCCAGGTGAAGCTCCAGAAGAAAGTAACATTGCTGGCGATGTATTGGAACATCGCCAGAAGCATGTTTCCCGACGTTACAATGACGGCAAACGGGACCTTCGCCGACGAGGCGGATTCTTCCGGCAGCCCCGCCCGGATGTAGCTCAGCTCGGCCGCATTGACCCAGGGATGATCTTTGGGTTCGTTGCGGAACCATCTGAGCCATATTGTCACCCACGCGATCCCGATGATCGCATTGACCACAAACGTCAGACGCCAGCCCACCAGTCCAATCAGGAAGGGCATCAGGAACAACGAAATAGCTGCGCCGACCCGGGCGCCGGAGTGAAACAATCCTTGGGCGATGCCGCGCTCTTTCGCCGGTACCCAACTGTAGAGGGCCCGCGTGGCGCCCGGAAAGGCCCCCGCCTCGCCGACGCCAAAGAGAAATCGTATCACCAACAGGGACAAGGCACTATACGCGGCCCCCGTCAACATCGTAAAGACACTCCAGAGCGACACGACCCACGCCAGCACGCGGCGCGGCCCGAGCACGTCGGCGAACCAGCCAAATGGAATCTGAAACAGGGCGTAGCCAATGGCGAATATGCCGAAAATGTATCCCATCATCTGGTCGTCGATGTGGAGCTCTTTCTGCATGGCGATGGACGCCGACGAAATACAGGCGCGGTCCATGTACGTGTTAATCGTATGGAGAAACAGCAGGCCGATCAGCCAGTACCGCCCAGAACTTCTTTTTACGTTTTGGCTCACAGGCTCACCGTCCCTCGCTTAACGTCTTGTTGCCCTGTGCGAGCCGCCCGGGAGTTGGAAACTGATCGACGTCGTCGTAATAACAAGAGTTATGGCCACCTCAGTCATTCCATGCTCCCTAAAGATGCAGTCAATAGCTCATCGTTCATCGTCAAGCGAAAATCGCAAATCTTCAATTACTCTTACCTGCCGGGCACCTATATGTCAACCTTGGCGTGCCGGGCTCGTTAATAAGGATAAAGGGTTGAATTTCTGATCAGGTGGACTTAGACTGGTAAATGTGTAGGAGATAACCAATGCCGAAGAAGATAGAGATTACAGCCGGTAATGTTCGGGTTGAAGCGGAGTTGAATGACGGCCCGACGGCAAAATCCATCGCCGATGCACTGCCCATAGAGGCTCGAGCCCAACGCTGGGGAGGAGAGATATATTTCTCCATCCCCGCGACGGCGGAGCTTGAAGAGGACAGCCGGGATGTTCTGGAGGCGGGAGAGCTGGGGTATTGGCCGCCCGGTCAGGCATTCTGCATATTCTTCGGACCGACGCCGGCCTCGGCGGGCGATGAAATCAGAGCGGCTTCGGCGGTCAATATTGTCGGGAGAATCAAAGGCGACTGGTCGGGCTTGTGGGACGTGCCTGACGGCGCCGGCGTCGTTATCCAAACGGCCCAAGGAGGAAGTCACTGAAATGCTTTGCATATCTGCTAAACAAGTCGAACACAGAGCTTCCGTATTCGAAATCCGGATGCTGAGTCTGCTTACGGCTGCTCTTATCCTGGTGTCCAATTCGTATGCCGCGCAGAACTGGCCTTCGTTTCGAGGGCCTTCGGCATCCGGTGTGGCCGA
>DATKWR010000938.1:0-3638 GCA_035529475.1 Sedimentisphaerales bacterium
AACGTCACTTTTCAACCGCTTTCGTAAACTCGAAATCAAGATCATGGTCGCCACGGCCCTCGCCAGCCGCGGACTGGACTTCACCCACGCGACCCATGTCATCAACTACGACTTCCCCGGTGACACCGACGCCTATACCCATCGCACAGGCAGGACTGCAAGAATGGGCCGGAAGGGCGTCGCCCTGACTCTGTTCACAAAAAAGGATTTGTACAGCTTAAAGGATATAATCAACACCAATCGCATTCAGCCCATTTGGCAGGGTACCGAGCCCGACCTCAAACATATATCCCGTTCACGCAGGTCGAGCAGACGACCTTCACGAAATTACCGCCCCCGCAGGAAAAAATAAGCCCGTCCGCCTTGAACAACCGTAATCCCGGGAACACTTTGAAGCTCGGGGTCGATTTTGACTGGAGAGGATGCCCCTTACAGCTTATTGTTCGGCATTGCCTTGCAGCGTTCAGGGATCGACCCGCAGGCTTTGTGTCATGTCACCACATCGCACCTGATAAGCCCCGGCATCGGGCGCGGTCAGCTCCTTAAATACTACCTCTTTTTTCTCGCCGGCCCGCAGCCACAGCCAGCGGGTCGTCTTCTGTCCGGCCACGGCAAGCTCTATTTTCGCCAGTCCTTCCTGTGTGCCATTTTCTACCACGAGGTTGGCCTGGTACGGCTTGCCTGCCGTGATCCTGCCAATGGCCTCATCTGCAACCAGATTCAATTCGGTGCAGCGGGGATTGACCGTGGGAAAATCGACATTGTGTAGCTGAACATGTATGGTGTCGTTTAACACCATTGCTTCGGGCGCCTCGGGCAGGCGTGGAAATTTGAAGTCTTCGAGTGTGAGCCGGTCCACACCCGTACAGATCAGCACGGGCCGCAAGTCTTCTTTCTCAAAGCGCAGCCGGACATTGTCGAACTGCAAGTTCTGCACGTTCCGAGCGTGGAAGCCCCAGGCCGGCAGGGGCCTGGCATCCACACCCGGCGATTTCACGGTCCTGCGCGCATCTTCGAGTGTGCCGCCACCTTTGTATTCGATACTCACATCCCGGAAGACCACGTTCGTGAACTTGGTTTGGGCCCAGCTTTCGACCGCAGACGCGGCCCGATATACGCCGGTGGCCGTCACCCGGTTGACAATGATATTTCCGGCGGTGTTGCCTGATTTCAGCGTGAAATGAAACGGCGTCGAAACGTTGTGCATCGTGACATCGGAGATAAGCACATCGTCGAGCGCGCCTTCTGTGGCATCCCAGCCGCCGGGCTGCAAGTTTATGCCGGCAAGCATATTATAACGGTCCGATGTGCGGTGAGGATGGACGCCGGGACCGTAAAAAAGGCAGTTATGGATGATCAGGTGTGAGGCCGGGCCGATCAATCGTATTCCGTTGCAGGAGGAGTTGACAATGCAATCGGAAATCAGGGTATTGACCCAATAGCGGCCGGCGATCGAATCGTCCCCGGTGAAGAACTGACATCCGATGATGCTTACGTCCCGGCAGGGGCGGTTCGGTGCCCCGCGGAAATGCACGCCGTCCCAGCCGCCGGTGAATTTGACGTTGCGAATTTCCACCTGGTCGCTGATCTGGAAGAGAATGGCGTAGTTGGCCGAGTCCACGAAAGAAACGTCGCGTACCGTGACCTTCCGGCAATTGACAAACACAAAGGTATGCGGGCCGCGCATCCGTTCCTCGCCGGTGGGATCGAAGACTTTGTTGCCGTCGATTACACCCTGTCCGGCAATCGCGATATCTTCCAGCCCGTTGCCGAGGATCAACGCCCTGTGCCACTTGCCCCATCTGGCTTCGGGCATGAACTCGGGAATCTTAGGTTGCTGGTACTGGTTGAGATCCGGGGTCCCGACGAGCGTGGCGCCCGCTTCGAGAAAGAGCGTTACATGGCTCTTGAGATGCACCGTGCCGGAGAGATATTTGCCGGGGGGCAGCAGGACCTGGCCGCCTCCGGCCGCGGAGCAGGCTTCGATAGCCTTGTGTATGGCGGGTGTATCGAGAGTCTCGCCGTCGCCGGCAGCGCCATATTCGCGGATGTTGAACACGCCGGAGGTGCCGGCAAGAGCCGCTTGGGCAGCTATGAAGATTACTATTATCAATGCCGGCCGAATCGCTCTTGATATATGACTGCTGTGCCTTTGAATAAAGCTGCGTTGTATCATCGGTTTATCTCCTTTCCGATAGCGATGAGTTGCCTGAGGTGCGGCGGATAAATCGTGCCGTCACCGGAGACGTTGACATCGATCGAGACTGCGCCGCCGAGCAAGTTGACCTTCCGTACGTAATCGACCATATACTCGTCACTCTTGGTTGGGCCGTCCTTGCCGGCCCAGCGTGTGCCGAGGAATGAAAGGATGTGCCACTGCACGCCGTTAGGGGCTGGGTTGGTTTCCGGTGTCACCTGGAATTTGTTCTGCTCGCCCGCCGTGTAGTCCTGCTGATCGGTCAGAGCCGTGAACGCTTTGTCAATTCGGGTCCCCGGGTTGAACGCCAGAATGCTTTCGGGATTGCCCGCCCGGCAGGCGGCGGCCCATGTGTTCCAGTTGTAAGGTTTGGATAGGTCGTCCCAGCCGGTCGTATTATATGAGCCGTCAAACCACCAGCCGGAGATTTTTTTGCCGTAACGCAGCGACCACTCGGCGATAACCTCGGACCATCGCCCGGTGAACTCCTGCGGCGCGGGCTGCCGCTCGTGGACATCGTGCAGACCGGCCATGGCCTGTTTGTCGGCCTGCGGGCAGCGCGAGGGCAGATACAGCATTAGCCGGATGCCCCGGTCGGCCAGCGCTTCGGCGATTTCCATAGGCAGGTCTCTCCTCGAACACCGTTCGCCGGTTTTGTATCCTGCGTATTTTTCGTAGGCCGCGTTGGGACTGCAATAGTACCCGCTGTTCTGCCCCAGCGTCAAGATAAGATAGCCGGCCCCGGTTCGCTGCAACTGCTCGGCGAATTTCTCGACGTCAAAAGACTCGACTCTTTCGTTCCATGCCGGACCTCCACCCAAATAATGAACGAAGACGCCGAACTTCGCTTCTTTGAGCCATGCCTTTCCTTTCTCGCGGGGCGGCAACTGCTGCTTCTGAGCCAGCGAACAGCCTGCCAGCAGGGCGATGCCGCAAAATACAGCAATCTCTTTACTGAATCGCATCATAGTACACGAAGCTCCAAAATTTCGTATCGGCTCGATGGGTTTTCACGTTATGATAGTATGTTCACACATTCGTTTCTGCCAGTCAACCTTCTTGCAGTTTCGTGCGACTTCTACCCCATACGGGCATTTGGCTGGGCTCGGGCCATAAATGCGCATCGAGGGTTGAGTCCCGGCTACTCGACTTCGATAATCGTTTCGGCCCAGCGTGGCAGGTTCCATTGCTCCTGCTGCACATCCGCGGTGATAACATATGTTCCGGGATCAACAGATGTATCAATAGCGAGATTGAAATCGGTCTGTTTTTCAGTTCTCGGGGGGATAGTGACAGAAGCAGTAGGGGGTGTAGCTTCAAAACCGGCGGGAAGATTAAGAGCGAAAGTGAGCTTGCGGGAAGTGCTGGAATGATTGAATGTCTTTAAGCTGACTTGAACGGTCCGGCCGGGCCTGGCTTTGCTGCCATAGGGGCCGAAGCG
>DATKWR010000939.1:0-3313 GCA_035529475.1 Sedimentisphaerales bacterium
AGCCGACGCCTGACAGTCCGGACTGGGACCCGAAGGCTCAGGGCGAGCAAGTCAACACGGACGCAAAACATTTTGCCGACATGGTCACGTATATGGACAAGCTCATTGGCAGACTCGTGTCAAGACTTGATTCGCTCGGCATCCGCGATAACACGCTGCTTATCTTCATCGGTGACAATGGCACGGGACGGGGCACACGCTCGATGATGGGCGACAGGCTGGTCATCGGCGGCAAGGGCCTGACCACCGACGCGGGGATGCACGTTCCACTCATCGCAAGCTGGCCCGGCAAGGTCACGCATGGCGTGGTTTGCGCCGATCTCGTGGATAGCACAGATTTTGTGCCCACGCTCCTCCATGCCGCCGGCCTGCAACCGCCGCCAAGCCTGAAGTTGGACGGCCGCACCTTTCTCCCGCAGATACTCGGGGCCGAAGGGCAACCGCGAGACTGGATCTACTCGTGGTATTCACCACGCCAGTCGGCCGATATGACAGTCCGCGAGTTTGCCTTCAATCAGCGATACAAGCTCTACCGCACGGGCCAATTCTTCGACCTCAGCAGGGACCTGGAGGAGAAACAGCCGCTCAAGGTCGCATCCCTCGACGGTGAGGCGGCCGCCGCGGCCAAGCTCCTCCAAGGCGCGTTAGACCAGTTCAAGGATGCACGGCCGGCGGAACTCGACCGCATCTTTGAGAAAGCGAACAAAGACACGCCAAAGGCAAAAAAGACAGCAGAAAAAGTCAAACGAAAGGTCAAGAAATGAAAAGTCACACCCAGTGGGCTCTCAGCTTACTGTTGGCCGTTTGTAGTGTGCCCGTAGGGGCGTCGCAACCCAAGGAAACGCCTCACGGCGTCGCTACAAACCGCCCCAACATCCTGTTCCTTTTCGCTGATGACCAGCGAGCCGATACCATCGCGGCTCTGGGCAATTCGCACATCAAGACCCCGAACATCGACAGGCTGGTGACCTCCGGTTTTGCCTTCCGAAGCAACTATTGTTTCGGGGGCAACAGCGGCGCCGTATGCGTGCCCAGCCGGGCGATGCTGATGAGCGGCAAGACGTGGTTTCACGTCGATACCAAGAACCTCGAAGGCGCCAAGCTGCTGCCGGAGCTGCTGCAAGAGCACGGCTACGTGACGTTCGGCACCGGCAAATGGCACAATGGCCAAGCCTCATGGCTGCGCGCCTTCCAGCGGGGAAAGAACATCTTTTTCGGCGGCATGTCGGATCATACGAAGGTGCCGGTCCGAGACCTGGGACCCGACGGCAAGCTTACCGAAGTGCGCACGGGCGAGAAATTTTCCAGTGAGTTGTTTGCGGATGCCGCGATTGAGTTTCTTCAAAACCACGACGGTAAAAAGCCCTTCTTTACATACGTGGCGTTCACCGTGCCACATGATCCCCGGATGCCGCCCGTTGCTTTTCGGGAGATGTATTATCGAAACCTGCCCCCTCTGCCGGCCAACTTCCTTCCGCAGCATCCCTTCGATAACGGCATGATGCAGGGGGGCCGCGACGAGAACCTGGCGCCCTGGCCGCGCACCGAAGCGATCATCCGCGATCAACTGGCGGAATACTATGGAGCAATTACGCATCTCGACGGCCAGATCGGACGGATACTTGAAGCCTTGAAACAGACCGGCCGGGCGGACAACACCATCATCATCTATGCCGCCGACCAGGGACTCGCCCTGGGCAGCCACGGCCTGTTGGGTAAGCAAAGCGTCTATGAGCACAGCATGCGTTGCCCGCTGATTTTCGCCGGTCCCGGGATTCCGCAGGGCAAATCCACGCAGGCATTCAGCTACCTGCTGGACGTTTTCCCTACCCTGTGCGATGTGATCGGGATTCAACGCCCCGCGGACCTGGAGGGCGAGAGCCTGCGTCCCTTGTGGGAGGGAAAGAAAGACCGCGTCCGCGATTCGGTGTTCCTGCCGTTTATTGGTATCCAGCGCGCGGTGCGCGATGAACGCTGGAAACTGATCTGCTATCCGAAAATCAGCCACATGCAGTTGTTCGATCTCCAGACCGATCCGGACGAGAAGACCAACCTGATCGACCGGGCGGAATACGCGGAGCACGTTCAGCGGCTGCTGAAGCTGATGGGCCGGTGGCAGGCCAAGGTGGGCGATACGCTGGAACTGCCCACCGAGAACAAGGCGCCTGAGTTTGTCGATCTGACCGGGCGAAAACGCGTTCCGGACCAATGGCAGCCGGACTGGATTGTGAAGAAGTATTTCGACGCGTCTCAATCTGTACGTTGAGGTCATGTACGAAGACGAGATTGCTGAACATGAAACACGACATACAATACTGGACCACGTCAAAAGCTCCAGCCAGTCCTGTTGATAGCAAATTCCCGGCAACGATTCCGCTCTGATGCCGTTTGGCGCCCGTTGCACACATCGACGGAGAGATTGAATATCTCTTCGGCAACCGTCTCTACAGCAGCGCCTCCAACGATTCTGCCGGCATCGACGTCGATGAAGTCCGTCATTCGCTCGTAGGTCCGCGTGTTAGACGATATCTTCACGACCGGTGCAACGGGATTTCCCAGCGGCGTCCCAACGCCCGTGGTGAACAGCATCAGATGAGCGCCGCCCGCAGCCATGCCGGTCAGCGACTCGTTGTCGTTGCCCGGTGTATCCATCACCACCAGACCTCTACACGCCGGGCGGCCGGCGTACTGAACAAACTCGTTTATCTCGCTGCGGCCGCCCTTTACGACACAGCCAAGTGACTTTTCCTCGATGGAGCTCAGCCCCGCCTTCATATTGCCCGGCGTCGGGTTGGAGCCTCGCAAGTCGCAGCCTCGGGCTTTGGCATAAGCGACGTAATCCCGGATTCTCGCGAACAGCCTTTGCTTGACGGCCTCGTCACAAATCCGCGGTTCCAGCGCCGCTTCGGCCCCAATCATCTCGGGAATCTCAGAGAGGATCACCGTTGCGCCAAGCTCGACGAGTCTGTCGCTGACAAGCCCGACGGCGGGATTGGCGGTTATGCCGGAGAAAGGGTCCGAGCCGCCGCATTCAAGCCCCACGATCAGACCACCGATATCAACATCGCACCGCTGCCGGCTGGAGAGAAACTCTTTCATCTTCCTGAGAGTCCGGTCGGCGGCATCCATGATCTTCTCGATGCTGCCGATTTGCTGTATCACCAGCGTTTCGACCATTTTCCCGGCCGAATCCACGCGGGACGCGATGGTTTCAACGCTGAGGGTTTCACAGCCAAGCCCGACCAGCAGGACGGCGCCCACGTTCGGGTTGCTGCACGTCCCGGCCAGCGTGCGAAGCACCTGCTCGGTATCA
>DATKWR010000940.1:0-5888 GCA_035529475.1 Sedimentisphaerales bacterium
AGAACTTCGTGACATTCGAACAGGTAAGAACACGCAACACGGTCTTGCCGCTTTGCTCAGACAGTCCATATACAGCAGGCTTGCTGGCTATGATGACACGAACGACGCCGAACGTTTATGTGTTGATCCTGCCATGCGGCATATTGCCGGGGGTAAAGCCATAGAACGCTCTGCCGCGTCAACCAGTGCAATGGGAAGATTTGAAACAGAGATACTGACTCAGTCCAAGAACCTGGAGCTATTGATGAACCTGGCAGGTGAATGGGTTGATCGAGTACACCAGCGAAAAGCAATCAAGCAGATTATCCTTGATATGGACAGTTCTGTCAGCCCGACCTATGGCAACCAGGAGGGCTCTGTCTACAATGGCTACTTCGAGTGCACCTGTTATCACCCACTCTTTTGCTTCAATCAGTATGGTGACCTGGAGTGAGCACTTCTTCGCAATGGGAATGTCCATAGTGCCGATGACTGGCGAAGTTCGCTGGAGCCGATTGTCAATCGTTATCGAGATTATGACATCCTCCGATTCTTCCGTGGTGATGCAGCCTTTGCTAATCCAGAGATATATCGCTATCTTGAAGCGGAGGGGTACTTCTATGCGATACGACTAAAGGAGAATCCAATACTGCATGAGAAGGTTGAACACATGCTGACTCGCCCCGTGGGGCGTCCAGCGAAGAAGCCGATTGTCCTGTACCATAGCTTTCGGTATCAGGCGGCCAGTTGGAAAATCGCTCGAAGGGTGGTCGCTAAAGTCGAATGGCATGCAGGTGAACTGTTTCCGAGAGTCGGCTTCATTGTGACGAATCTTCGGTGGAAATCCAGCAATGTGGTGAGGTTCTACAACAAGCGAGGCACAGCGGAGCAATGGATTAAGGAAGGCAAGTATGCACTGAACTGGACTCGACTTTCATGCCATGATTTCGTGGATAATCAGGTCCGTCTTCAGTTATTTGCTCTTGCTTACAACATTGGTAATTTTCTCAGGCGGTTGGCATTGCCCAAGTCAGTGAAACAGTGGTCCCTGAGAACGCTCAGAGACAAGCTCATCAAGATAGGAGCCAAGGTGGTCAGCCATTCCCGCTACGTGATATTTCAGATGGCCGAAGTGGCTGTGCCGCAGACGCTCTTTCGGGAAATACTTGACCGAATCCGGCAGTTGCGTTCTTTGACAATACCTGCGAGGCCGGGATGATGTGTGGAACTGCTGAAAATCTGGCTGAAGTAATGGAGGGCAATGGTGGTGGTCTGCCAAAATGGTGCGAAAAAGCGGGGTCTTGACGTATGTGCGTGACTTTTTGGCGGTTTTTCCGGCACGGCATGCTCAGCTTGCTGGAATTATCTTGGAATTGAGCTGAGATTATGGTATCATGAAACGTTAAGTTTGCAGGACTGGTTCAGTGAAGCGTATATGGGAAATCCCAGTTTCTACACCAAGCGAGGCGGAGGGCAACGGTCGCGGTGTGCCAACACAGTCGGAAAAAGGGGTTTTTTCACACAAATGCATGGCTTTTCTTATGTTTAATGCGACATGGTGTGGGTAATTGGGCAGGGAACTATTGGAATTGCGATGTAGTTTTTGGTATAATAGGGCTCAAATTGAACAGGAATGTCTGAGGAGAAATGTCCAAGCGTGCAAAAATACCGTTTATGAAGTTAAATGGGAAATCCCGGGTTATTGTTTATTTTTGGAGGATTGAACAATGAGAAGTCTCAGAGCAAAATTAGCTGTGGTATGTGTGCTGGGTCTGTTGCTCGGCGCTGCCCAGGCCGCCGTCCCTGACAATGACAGTTGTGCCAATCCTCAGCAGGTCGGCGAAGTCGAGAATCTGTCTTTTGACACACGAGAAGCGACCTTCGATGGATTCGGTCCGTGCACACACAGCCCGAACATTTGGTACTGCTATACCGCCTCCTGCACCGGCGACGTAACGGTCAGTCTTCTGGGCAGCAGTTACGATACAATGCTCGCTGTGTACGATGGGTGCGAACGCTATGCGGGCTCGCGCAGGATGATCGCATGTAACGATGACTTCGGACCCGACAGTACCTCGCAGATCACCTTCGCTGCGGTTGCGGGCAATCAGTATCTGATCGAAGTTGCTGGCTATAGCGGATGGACCTGGCCCGAAACGGGTCTGGGCAAGCTCAGCATCCGTTGCGCCGGGGAGCCGGGGCCCGGTCCGGTGCCCAACAACGATTGCGCCAACGCTCAGCCGGTCGGCGAGGTTGAGAACCTGGCCTTCGACACCACGAATGCAACATTCGACGGGCCGAGCCTTTGTGCGCACAGTCCGAATCTCTGGTACTGCTATACCCCCTCGTGTACGGGCAATGCGACCGTCAGTCTTCTCGGCAGCAGCTATGATACGGTGCTCGCCGTCTACAACGGGTGCGAATGCTATCCGAGCGCCAGCGATATGATTGCCTGCAACGATAACTTCGGAGCGGGCACGGCATCACAGGTCACTTTCGCCGCGATTGCGGGACAGCAATACATGCTTGAGGTGGGCGGCTACGACGGAGAGGTCCCTGCCAGTAAGGGTCCGGGCAAGCTCACGATCACTTGCGCCGGAGAGCCGGGTCCAACCTCACTGGACAACTGTGCCAACGCTAAGCCCATCGGCAATGTTACAGACCTGCCGTTCGACACGAGGAATGCAACCGCTGACGGGCCCGGCCTCTGCATGGACAGCCCGAACACCTGGTATTGCTATACCGCTTCGTGCACCGGCAACGTTACCGTTAAGCTTTCGAATACGACCTATGACACGATGTTGGCTGCTTATGACGGTTGCGAATGCTATCCAACATCATCCAGGCTGCTGCAATGCAACGACGATTTTGGAGGCAATACCAACTCGCTGGTGACATTTGCGGCCACCGCAGGCAACCAGTACCTCATCGAGGTTGGCGGTTACTCCTCGGAGAAGGGTCAAGGCCTGTTGACCGTCAGTTGCGAAGGAGTAGAGCCGGTCCCAGCCTTGGCGGATGACTGTGCCGACGCCCAGGCCATCGGCAACGTTACAGACCTGCCGTACGACACGAGTGAGGCGACGTTCGACGGGCCCGGCCTTTGCATGGACAGCCCGAACATCTGGTACTGCTATACCGCTGCGTGCACCGGCAACGTTACCGTAAAACTCTCCGCTACCACCTATGACACGATGCTGGCCGCCTATAGTGAATGCGAGTGCTATCCGACGTCGTCCAGGCTGCTGCAATGCAACGACGACTTTGGAGGCAATACCAACTCGCAGGTCACATTCGCGGCTGTTGCCGGCAACCAGTATCTCATCGAGGTTGGCGGTTATTCTTCGGAGAAGGGTCAAGGCCTCTTGACCGTTAGTTGCGAAGGCGTCACGACGCCGGACAAACCGGATCTGGGCGATGCTCCCGACAGCAGCAACAATGCCGGTCAGGCCATGACCGCCTACCCGGCGGGAGGTCCCGCGGGCGTGAAGGCCAACTATCCGACGGTCCATCTGAGCGGCGCCGGTGTGGGGCCCTTTGGACCGGCTCACCTGAATGCCCAGATGGTGGCGCACTTAGGCAAGAAGATTACACGTGAAACCGAAGCCGACAGCGGCCCCGATGAGGACACCGCCAACAATATCAACCCCTCGAACGACACGCCGAACCTGGATCAGGGTGACGATGCGGTCATCGTGCCGCTCAACATGCCGGCTTGCCGCTGGACGACGTTTGAGTACACGGTCAACGTGGTCGATCCGGACGTCGATCTGTATGTCAATGTCTGGTGCGACTGGAACCGCGACGGCGACTGGGATGATACGCTCGAGTGTGCCGCCGGCGCGGCCTCCGAGTGGGCGGTTCAGAACCAGTTGCTGTTTAATCTGCCGGTCGGACTCAATCAGATCACGACCCCGGCCTTCCTGCCCTTCCATCCAACCACCGGGCCGAAGGCCATCTGGATGAGAATTACCCTCTCCGAGCAGCCCTTCAAGGGCGGCAGCGCCCCCGAGGGCAAGAAGGGTGCCGGCGGCTCAGGCCCGCTCGAGAAGTACCTGATCGGCGAAACCGAAGACTACTACTTCACGCCGAGCCTTAGCTTCGACGTTTGTCAAGACTTCAATGGGGACGGCGTCATTAACACGCAGGATCTTGTTGACTTCACGGCGGCCTGGCTTGCGAGTTGTCCCCAGTAGGCAAGAAGATTTCTGTTCTCTCTTTGGTGTGTATCGGGCTGTGGGCTTCGGCTCACAGCCCTTTTTTGGCCTGGTTCAAAAGCCTCTAAACAGTCCGGCCATCGGAACTCCAGCCATATGGCATGTATCCGGTAAATCAGATATGATTTATCTTCTCCCATAGCTCCTGAAGAACTTCGGAAACCCACGCCTCATCCAAATTCGGCGTATCAAGAGAATACCAATAGATACGGGACATGATATGGGGACCTTTCTTTATGAAACCTCCGGCGGCGCAACCAAAAAAGGGCACCGCTACATCGTGCTCGTCTAAGGCCCGGCAAGGCCCAACCCGAAACACAAGAGCGATGCCCGTTTTGCTAACGGGCACCGACTTCTGTGCGTTTTCGGGTCTGAAGAAACTTGCCGGTTTAAGACGAAACGCTAAAAATCAGTACACCACGTTATTCAATTGTGAACGTCATTGTACCCCATCTGGCAGGTGCAAATCAAGGTACAGGACAAAAGTTAGAGGCAGGCAGATCGTCGATTCCATACCGTTTTAAGGGCCTCACCGTGAAAACCGCAGCCTGGTCGGGGTAATTTTGTGGCCTGAGCCCTCAATTAGGCACAAATCCTTGACTAATGGTCATTTGACCATATAATGTACTGGCGGCAAAAGCTAATATCGTTTGTGGAGAGTACGCAAATGGTGAAGACGGCCTGTAGAAGTAAGACAACCGCTGTCCCGCAGGGAAACTCGAAGGTCGGCTACAGGTGGGCCGAGGCGTCGAGGGCAAGGGGTATTTCTCAGAGAGCGATTTGTCATAGGAGCTTGAAGCCATGAACGAAACAGACTTGCGGACAATCGAATTGGGACATTCCTTCACACACGCGGAGCTATTGCAGCACTTCCGGGCCGTCTGGGGCGGCGTATCTTTCCCCGGTCGGCGTCCTGGTTTTGCCGTTGTGCTCGGAATGGGCCATGAGAAGGTGTGCGGACGTTACAGCATGTATTTGCTCGCAGATTACGAGAGCTTCGATATGCGCCAGCTTATCCGTCAGTGCGGCGCACTGGACTTGAAATATGGTGTCTCTCTGTCAAGGTCTTATCGCCGCGGCGACTCAGGGCGCTGGGTCGGTGATTACAAGAACGACGCCGCCAGCCGCTTCATCGAGGAGATGAATGCTGAGCAGCATCGAGACGGCTCTGTGGAAGGCCGGGAAACGGTCAATCTGACACCGACTTCAATGCTCGAAATGGAGAATCTATACTCGTTTATCCTGCCTGAGATTAAAGACCTGCTGACCGCCGAGCGTCGGCAGTTGTACCTCAAGGATTCTAAAATCGTGAGCTATCTCAGCGAGATTGAGAATGAGCAAATCTCCGAATTGCAGCCCGGCGCATACCCGGCGATAGAGGCCCTGGCCTTTGCGGTGATTGAGATGCGCAGCCACCATCCGGCAACCAGGCCGGCCGAGGACCGGGGCTATGGGGATGAGACGAATCTGGCGGAGTCCTACGCCTGGCAAAAAAGCTGCTTCGATTGACGGAGTGAAGGCATGGACGGAGTATGCGATGTGAAAGGATGCACACAGCCGACTTTTTCTCAAAACCCGCGCCCCAGAGGCCCGCTGAGAAACGAACGCAGTTCGGCGGACTCTGGGATACGAATCCCACCCGTTTTTTCAAACCAACGCATCTGAGAGCGGTCTGTGCGCGCAGAATCGAACGCT
>DATKWR010000941.1:0-7074 GCA_035529475.1 Sedimentisphaerales bacterium
CTTTGAAGTTGTCCGGAAAGGCCTTCTTGAACTGCAACGCGATGCCACGCCCCATAACGCCCACGCAATTGACTGTATTGACGATGGCCTCTACGTCTGTCTTCAGAATGTCTCCACGTGTTTGTTTAATCATCAGTACACCTGTTTGCCACTCTAATAATACCAACTACGTTCAACCTCGACCAGAGGTTTGTGAGATGAGTTCTCGACCATTTTCTCGACACGAATTTTTGTTATTTTGTCTATCACTCCTATTTTTTCTACCAACTCCCATGGAAAGGAATCCAGAACAAGGAACTCCGCCTGCTTGCCGTCCTTCACTAAACTATCGCGCCAAGTGATCGCTTCGATCGCGTCCCAATTCAACTTTTCTATGTCGGCGATATCATTGTAGAAGAACGCATAGCGGGTCCCTGCATTACGATCACTGAAAGCCCAGCTTTGGTTATTCCTCTGCGCCCAGTCTACAGTTTCCCACAAATCCGCCTGCAAATGGACTATGGGGTTCTGTCCTTCGTCGTAGTCCAAATCAGGATGATTCCCCCTTTAGAGTAGATATAGCATTATCGACCGGGGGCAAAAGTAAAATGGCACATATTGGCCAACTGTTGTTCCATGATGGCAAGTAACTTCAAGCTCTTCCAGTCGTCGCCGTTTGATCGCCGTCATGCCCACGATTTTGCACCGGCAATTCTCAGTCTGGCGCCGACCATCAGACCAGAGACAACCGTGCTGTGTGATCACAGGCAGATTGTCAACATGGGTAATATGGTAGAGTTTCGGCGTATCGGGAACGTCACCCACTATGGATACCTTCCAAGTACATCAACGCTGGATAGGATCTCATTCTGAACAGGGGTCATCCGGTATTCCCGGATCAACTCGGTCTCCTACTCATCAAGAATCCTGCCCACTTCACAGCACAATAGCATACACTGTATGTCAGAAATTGCAACACAAGCTGATTGCCAAAGACTGACAAATAAAATATAAGTTCTGGATATGACGCGTGATTTCAGCAAGGCAAAACGAATAGTCATAAAGATCGGCACTCATATTCTGACCAAGAATGAGAGCGTCGATGCCGGGTATGTTCGCCGGATCGCGGGGCAGGTGGATTCTCTGCTCAAGACGGGCCGGCAGGTCGTCATCGTGACCTCCGGCGCTATCGGCATGGGTCTTGGCCAATTGGAAGCCGAAAGGTCCAAAGATATCAAAATGCGTCAGGCCTGTGCGGCTATCGGCCAGCCGCTGCTAATGGCGGAGTACCGAAAAGCGTTCCTGCGCTACGGCGTCACCGTCGCCCAAGTCCTGCTCACCACCGAGGTACTAAACAACCGCAAGACGTATCTGAACCTTCGCAATTCCATCGAGACGCTGCTGGGACTGTCCGTCGTGCCGATTCTGAACGAAAATGACAGCGTTAGCACCGATGAGATCGGCTCGGCCTTCGGCGACAACGACAGGCTCAGCGCCCTGGTGGCCAGCAAGATCGACGCCGACGTCCTGATTATGCTCACGGACATCGACGCGCTTTACGATAAGAATCCTCAAACCTCTATGGATGCCAGGCCGATATCCACCGTTTTCGAGATTACCGACGAGATTGTTCGAGGCGCCGGAGGCAAGGGCAGCAAGCACAGCACGGGCGGAATGAAAACCAAGATCGAAGCAGCCAAGATCGCTTCGAATGCCGGCTGCCGGATTGTCCTGGCGAACGGCCGGCTGGAAAACGTCATTAACCGAATCATCACAGGCGAAGAAATCGGCACGATTTTCATGCCGAAACGAAAACTTTCCAACCGCGCGCGATGGATTCTCAACAGTACGCCGGCCGGGACGATACTGATCGACGACGGCGCCAGCGAAGCGGTCAGGAACCGCAAGAGCCTGCTGCCCAGCGGCGTCATCGGCGTCAAAGGTTCATTCGAGGCCGGCTCGGTGGTGATGCTCAACGAGAACGCCAAAGCGGTCACCAGCATCGCAAGCGCGCAGCTCAAGGCGTTAGCCGGCAAGCACAGCACCGAAATCAAGAAGCTGCTCGGCCCGAACCACCGCGACGTCGTTGCCATCCCGGAAGACATCGTCATAATTGACTATTGATCATGGATGAATCATACATTTCCAGTCCGGCGGGTGTCCTGACGGTTCTTTGCGGAGTTGGGGCATTCTTTTTCCTTCTTGAGGAGCGGACCCGATGGAGGCTGTTCAACTATTTTCCGCCATTGATTTTCATTTATGCGGTCCCGGCCATACTGTCCAACACAGGTGTTCTTGCGAAGAGCTCTGTCGTGTACGACTGGCTCAGTTCGAGCGTGCTGCCGATGTTCCTGGTCATCATGCTTTTGAAGGTCGATGTCGCATCGACCGTTCGGGTGATGGGCCGGGGTATCTTTGTCATGCTGTTCGGCACGGCCGGCGTTGTGCTCGGCGCCCCGCTGGCGCTGCTCCTGGTCAAAGACAAACTGCCGGAAGATGCATGGAAGGCTTTCGGCACCCTGGCCGGCAGTTGGATTGGCGGTACGGGCAATATGGCCGCCGTCGCGGAGGGACTCAAGACCAGCGGAGAGGGATTCGGCCTTGCCGTGCTTGGTGACAATCTCGTCTATATTGTCTGGCTTCCGATTCTTCTGGGATCCAAGAACTTCGCGAAAGCCTTCAATCGTTTCACACGTGTGGACGCCAAACGGATTCAGATGCTCGAAGCGGCCCAGACGGAAACACAAGACAGGCAAGAGAACGTCAGAATGAAGCATTTTCTCTATCTTCTCTTCCTGGGGTTCGTCTGTACGTGGGTGGCCGAGATTCTCTCCAGCCGGCTTCCCTCGCTCGGACCGATCCTGACGGCTTCCACGTGGAAAATCCTGCTGATCACGACGATGGGCCTGTTGTTGTCACTGACCCCGGCAAGGCGCATCCCCGCCAGCCACGAACTGGCGATGGCCCTGGTCTATATCTTCGTTGCGAATATGGGCGCCAAAGCCAACATATCGGGCTTGACCGGCTCGGCTGCATGGTTCATCCTCGCGTGCTATATCTGGATCGTCGTGCACGGGGTGTTTTGCGTGATGGGGGCCTATCTGCTGCGAGTCGATATCCATTCCACGGCGATTGCCAGCGCAGCCAATATCGGCGGAGCAGCCAGCGCCCCAGTGGTCGCCGCACACCACAATGAGAAGCTCGTGCCGGTGAGCATCCTGATGGCCTTGATCGGCTATGCGATCGGGAACTACGCTGCATTTCTTGCGGCCTGGCTCGCCTCCAAGGTAAGCGGCTAAAGTACAATTTTCGCAAACGAGCGGACACAGACCCCACGGGTACTCCGCAAGATGTCCTACACTTTGTCCAGACGCTCATCGAGCCATTCCAATGCGCCCTCTGTCTGCTCCCATGCGTCCGTCAAGTCCGTAGTGCAGATAATCGCCTCTTCTTCAGAACCGAGACTGTAGCTTGCCGGAAGAAACAAAGGCATCTCCCTTCCCTCCGACAAATACTCTGCAACATACCGGTTGACGTCCAAAGCTTTCTTCAGAAGCTTACGGGCAGCCGCCGTGTCACCTTTCTGGCGGAACGCCAGAAGAGCTTTGCTGTAGCACCACATCGCAGACGTATCGTCTTTGTATTGCTTCAGAAGCTCGGAAGCCTCGTCGTCGGCGCGCATCTTCAGCAGGCACGGCAGGAGCGCGTCTCTGACGCCCTGATTATCATTCGGATTCAGACGCAGAAGCTCACGATAGTGTCCCGCCGCCTCATCGAGATGATCCAGCTCTTCCAAACATCGGGCCAGGCCGAGTCTGGCGCGCATGTAGGGCCGGGTCTGCAAAATGCCCCAGAAATGACCCGCCTCCTCGTCAAAGAGCTTCTCACCCAAAGCTCTTTCGCCAGCCGCCACACCTTGCGCATATAAATCACGTGCCTTTTCGGTATCCGAACAACGTTCCGCCAGCAGGACGTAGGCATCGGCACAATCGGGGCAAATCTGCAGGGCTTTCCTTACCAATTGGATCTGCCTTCGGCCTCGAACCTCGAAAGCTTCATACATGAGGTCCTGCGCTTGCTCCAAGGCAGTCACGGCGGCTTTGTGAGGAACTTCCTTGCCTACCACGTTCTTGTTGACGAAGGCCTGCAACTCATCCACACTGCCGAAATCATGCCCGTCTATGATCCGCTGGATGTCGAGTTGCGTTCGCTCCAATGCCCGTCGGTCGGGAATGCCCCCTCGCTTTTTGATTTTCTTCCTCGACTCTTCATTCTCCGATTTCAAAAGACTTGGCAGGGACAGTATGAATTCCATTTCACCTCGCGCCGTCAGCACCGTCTTTGTCCACCGGCCAGCATCCATCTGATCTTCAGTGGTCAGTGCCAGGGATCTCATGAGTCCCTCCAGATAGCACAATATGTCCGGGCCGGGACGGCGCAGTCTGGCGTTTGAGTCCAAGCAGACTGCGGCCGGATAGGCATTTGTGTCGGCAACGGGCAAACCCCGGTCTTCCCACAAATCGGCGTCGCCCAAAGGCAATAGGGTAATCGGGCCGAACAATACCGACCAATGTCTGCCCGTCCATAATGACGTGGGATCCTCCTGCTCAACCAGAGACTCAAACTGTAAGACCGAATCGTAGAAACCCAAACCGAAGGTCATTCCGCCGGCACCAAGAACCGACAGATAGCGCAGAGAAGCGTCAACAAAAGGAGACTCCACCTCCACCAAATCGTCATTGACCAGGTGTTGCCAGGGCTTGGCTCGATAGTATTGGGCGGCGGCATCGGCGAAGGCCCACATCAGCTCCACCGTAACACCTTTGACGTCCAGGGCATCCGGCACCGGCGGACGACCTTTAACACATTCGGCCAAATTCGCAATCATCTGATCAAACGTGAACAGTTTTTTTCGCTGTTCAACCTCGATACCCACTTCGGCCAACAGCCTGCCAAGATGCTCCGCCAGGGCCGAATCTTTGACCTCAATCTTTCCAGGGCGATAACCCGCAAGCTCTTTGTTGCATGCAAAGTCAGCCAGGGTGTTCAACGCCATTTCAAGGGTCTTCTCCTGGGGTTCCCGGGGCTCAGACGTGTGGATCAGCCTCGTCTTGATGCTGATCCAGCCGGCAATCCAGGGCCGATACGGCTCCTGGTCCGGTTCCTGGACCCACATGGGCAATCGGGTCAGGCCGCCCTGCCATGTTTCTTTTGTGCGTTGGGGTAACTGCTTGAGCCGTTCTACCTGGAAATTCATGCTATCCTCCTTAATCAGCTTTTGCAAAATCGAAGTTAGGCATATATTATTTGAGACAATCCGCAACTCGACAGGTTAATCCGCCGAGGGAAGCGGAGGTTTCTGATTGGCCGGGATTGGCGATTCATAAGGCTTGCCGTCGGTGGCCTTAAGGAAGAACGCCTTGGCCTCCTGCACGAGCGAAGGCATGGTCAGAACGTCCAGGCCCGTGGCGGCGATGACTTTCGCGGCGACGACAGCCCCTTTGCGGCCGGCCCGCGTGCCATGACAGGCGGTCGCGGCCCAACTGTGCCAGGGGATATCCTCGGCCGCCGTCGCAACGGCAAACCCGCCCGTCGGGACGATCCAACTGACCTCGGCGACGTCGGTGGAGCCGCCTTTGACCTCGCCGGGCTCAGCAGGCAGCGGCTTTATCTTGTCATTGAATCCCTTCTCCGGCTTGTTCAGGAAGCGTTGCAGCGAATGGGCGAATTCCTGTTCCTGCTGTGTAAACTTGGGCGCGCCGACCAGATCGAGGTTCTTCTGCAGAGCCTCCTGGATGGGCCGATTGAGAAGGTATTCGTGCACGCCCGTTATCAGGTGGACTTTGTGGGTCGTCTCCGTCGCCAGAGCCGCGCCTTCGGCAATCCTGAGGATTCTTGCGTAGAGTTTATCGACTTCGTCGCGATTGATGTCCCGAACGTAGTACCAGACCTTCGCGTATTCAGGCACCACGTTGGGCGCGTCTCCGGCGTTGGGAATAACGTAATGAATTCGCGCCGTGGGTTTAATGTGCTCGCGCATCATGTTCGCGCCATAGTTCATAAGCTCCACGGCGTCCAGAGCGCTGCGACCATTCCAGGGATCCGCGGCGCCGTGCGCCGCCTGGCCGAAGAATTCAACTTCAAAGCTGTTCATCGCCCGGCCGGTCTGATTCCGCACCTCGTTGTCATCGCCCGGATGCCATTCGATCACCGCATCGAGCCCGTTAAAGATCCCGGCCTTGGCCATATAGACCTTGCCGATAATGGTCTCTTCCGCCGGTGTGCCGAAAAGCTTGAGCGTGCCTTTGAGGTTCTCTTTCTCCATGAGCTGCTTCAGCGCGATAGCACCGCCTACGCTGGCGGCGCCGAACAGGTTGTGTCCGCAGCCTTGGCCGGAGGTCACGCCGTCGGCGCGGCCCTTTCGCTCGGGAACAGGTTCATTGCCCACACCCGGCAGCGCATCGTACTCGGCGAGAATGCCAACGACTGGCGAGCCCTTGCCATACGTCGCCACAAAGGCGGTGGGCATTCCCGCGACGTTGGTTTCAACGTCGAAGCCCGCTTCCCTGAGTTTGCTGATTAGAAGCGCGGCCGAGCGAGTTTCATACAAAGATATCTCTGAGTACTCCCACAGCTTTTCGGCCATCTCCGCAATCACCGCCTCAATAGAATCCACCCGGGCAATGACCTGCTGCTTCAAAGGGTCGGCCTGCCGGGCAAATATCCCCTGCGCGTCAATCGACAAGAGCCCCACAAGAGTCACCAATCTCAGAAGAACTTTCGACATGGGAAAACCGATTGCAAAAGTGCGTGCTCTACTCATAACTACGCCTTTCTTTGGCTTTGAAAACCAGATTCCAACAGACAAGCTCATCACTGGCGCTCATCGGCGCGGACCCCAGCGGCCGGCTGCACTGCTGCGCCGCTCGTTTTCTTCGGGAAGTCCTTTTCAAAACGCTTGAGGCAATCCTCTTTCGATCCCTTGATCAAATAAATCCTGCCCCGAATCGTCCTGCTCTGGCCCTGTTCCAACGGACCGACGCGAACCGACAGGTGCATGCAATTCCACGGATTATGCCCCTGGGCAGACAAGAA